>CAIYKK010000399.1 GCA_903926695.1 uncultured Burkholderiales bacterium | reverse complement strand
GCGATCATCATGTCAAAGTCGCTCAGGTTGATGCCTTGGGCCTCCAGCGTGGCGAAAAACTCGCCGTAGCACGTCGCCACGTCTTCATCCCAAGGCAGCACGTCCATGCGCAGCAGCACCTGGGTCAGTGCATTTCTCAGGCGAGGCGGCTGCCCTTTGCGGTGCAGGCCATATTCCAGCTCCGCCAGGGTCACGCTGGACAGCACGGCTTGCCCGACGGGCAGCGTCGTCAGGCGCGCCAGCAATTCAGTATCGCGCCCTTGCATGATGTGGCTGATCACGTTGGTATCGAGCAGATAGCGCTGGTTCATGCTTCGCTGCCCTCGAAAGGATCGCGCCGGGAGTGGGTCTGGCGGCGCTCAATCAAAAGGTCTTCGCCCGTGTTTTGGGCCACCACGTCGAGCAGACCTTGCCAAGTGGTCGGCTTGCGCGACAGCACCACATCGCCCGTGACCGGGTCGCGGCGGATGAAGACTTCCGGCACATCAAAGCGAAATTCCAGCGGTAGGCGTACCGCCTGGCTGCGGCCTGTGGCAAATATTTTGGCGGTTTGGTGCATGTTGATTTCCTTGGTTTTTCGATATATCTCATGGTATATATCGAAACGATGGTTGTCAACGGGCATTTTCTGCACGGACTGAATTGCCAACCCCCGCTTGCCGTTGTCCCTTCTCCGTGGTGTTCTCGGGATTTCGTGAGCACGAAGGTTTGACACCGTTTTTACGATGTAAAGGTTGATGAATAAAGCGCGTGGCAGTATGTTGAAGGCGGCGGATTTGTTCTCATCCTTCTACCGTTTCGCCGGAGTTTTCCCATGAAGTTGCTTTCCATACTGGCTGGCGCGCTGGCCGCTGTTTCACTGGCCGGATCGGCCTACGCCATCGGCCCCAAGGCCTACGTCGGCAATTTCAAGGACAACACGGTCAGCGTCATCGACACGGACGCCGGGCGCGCCATCGCGACGGTGCCGGTGGCCGCCGGGCCGGACGGCATCGTCATTGCCCGCGACAATTCCCAGGTTTTTGTGAGCGGCTCCGGCGCGTCAAGCCTGAGCGTGATCGACGGTGCCAGCGATCAAATCACTGGCACCATCGAAGTCGGCAAGGGGCCGCAGGGCTTGGCGGCCACGCCCGATGGCCGCTGGGTGCTGGTGGCGGTGAACGGCGAAGACCGGATTGTATTTATCAACACCGCCACGCTTGCCGTGGCCGACTCGGTGCCCGTGGCCAAGCCGCACACCATTGCGATTCGGCCCGGCGGGACGCAAGCCTATGTCACTTCGCAGGAGCCGGGCCACTTTTCCCTGGCCGTGATTGATCTGGCGGCGCGCAAGGTGAGCAGCCGCATCGCGCTGGACAAAATGCCCCGCGATCTGGAGTTCGGCCACGATGACAACGCGCTGTATTTGACTGCTCCCCGGCCTGAAGTCCGGGGATTCTGATTCCCGGTCTTCATGCCAAGGCTCCTCCTGCGAGACTCGCCAATCCGCGAGCGAGAATGTTT
>CAIYKK010000398.1 GCA_903926695.1 uncultured Burkholderiales bacterium | reverse complement strand
GGCGGCCAGGGCGATGCTGGCTGCGCTCAGGCTGAAAGCGGCCAGCAGGACGGCGGCGCTGCGGCGCGTCAGGCTTGTCATGGCGTTGTTCATGGGGGTGGTCTTTCTGAAAAATTCAGTGAAAAAGGGTGATTCCAGGGTGCTTTGGCGGGTTCCAGCAACTGGCGCATCAAGGCCAGCTTGGGGCGCAGGGCTGGATTTCCAGCGTCTTGCTGCAGCGCGCGGCTGTAGGACTGGCTGGCCAGCCGGGCGTACACGTCGCCCAGATTTTCGTGGGCGGTGGCGTAGCCGGGCTTGAGGCGGATGGCCATTTCCAGCGCGGTGCGGGCCTTGTCGAGCTGGCCCTGGCCCGCATAAAGCACCGCCAGATTGTTATACGGCTCGGGCAGCTCGGGGTAGTCGCCGCTGAGCTGGGTGAAGGTGGCGATGGCCTCATCAGCCTTGCCCGCCTGCGTCTGAACCACGCCTTTTAAAAAAAGCATCTGCGGGTCGCGGGGTTTGGCGGTGAGGTAGGCGTCGGCCTTGGCCAGCGCCTGGGTGAATTCTTTGGCGCCGGTCAGGCGGTTGACATCGGCGTAGTCGTCGGCGTGGGCGGCAGACATCCACAGCGCAGCGGCGAGCAGCAGCAGCTTGCAGCTGGACAACACGGGCTGGCTTGAAAGGGTGGTGCGTGTAGGCATAAAACTCTCGCTTTTTTAAAGCAGGGGCCGCGCTGGGGCGGGAAAGTGACACAAGGGAAGTAACCTAAAGCCGGGAGTGGGCTGGGTATGATACGAGTAAAGCACCAGCCTCCCGATGCTAGCCGCCCACAAAACGCATGACCGCGATGTGAATGCAGCAGTTAATTTGAAGAATTTGGCGGTGAGTTCCACCGCGTCAGTCTGTGGAGAGGACGGCTCTGGTTCAGGTCGCAAGGTCAGCTTTGTTCCTTGTCCAGGCATGCGTAAGTCTGATTGAACGGTATAGTCGCAATCCTTCCCCTGTTGACCAGACCAATTCTCATGAGCCTTCGCATTTACAACACGCTGTCGCGTGCCGTCGAGGATTTTTCTCCCCTTATTCCCGGTCAAGTTCGCATGTACGTGTGCGGCATGACGGTGTATGACCTGTGTCACCTCGGTCACGCACGGGCGATGGTGGCGTTTGACGTGGTGCAGCGCTGGCTCAAAACCAGCGGCTTGAATGTCATCTACGTGCGCAATGTCACCGACATTGACGACAAAATCATCCGCCGGGCGCTGGAAAACGGCGAAACCATCCGCTCGCTCACCGACCGCATGGTCGAAGCGCTGCACCAGGACGCCGACGCGCTTGGCATAGAGCGCCCGACGCACGAGCCCCGCGCCACCGATTACGTGCCGCAAATGCTCAGCCTGATTGGCCGTCTGGCTGAAAAAGGCCTGGCGTATCAATCGCAAAGCGGCGCAGCCCAAGGCGATGTGAACTACGCCGTGCGCAAATTCCCCGGCTACGGCAAGCTCTCGGGCAAGTCGCTGGATGAATTGCGTGCTGGCGAGCGCGTCGATGTGCAGGACGGCAAAGACGATCCACTCGACTTCGTGCTCTGGAAAAGCACCAAGCCGACCGAACCGGCGGATGCCAAATGGGACAGTGCCTACGGCCCCGGCCGCCCCGGCTGGCACATCGAATGCTCGGCGATGGCCTGCGAGCTGCTCGGCGAGTCGTTTGACATTCACGGCGGCGGCGCGGATTTGCAGTTTCCGCACCACGAAAACGAAATCGCGCAGTCGGAAGGCGCGACGCTGGACGCGCCCACCGGGCGCGGTCAGCCGCGGGCGCGTTT
>CAIYKK010000397.1 GCA_903926695.1 uncultured Burkholderiales bacterium | reverse complement strand
TGATCACCGGCTTTTTCGGCATGAACTTTGAGTTTTTGCCCATCATCCATTCGGCTAACGGCTTTTGGTGGACATTCAGCCTGATGCTGCTGCTGGTGGTTGTGGTGGTATCGGTGTTCTGGCGCAAGCGTTATCTGGCCAGAACGCGCCATTAAAAGCGCTTTACCCCAGCCGGGCCGCGAAAAAATCCAGCGTGCGTTCACGCGCCACCTGGGCGGCGGCCTCGTTGTAAGCGCTGCGCTGGTCGCAGTTAAAACCGTGGCTGGCCGGATAGACGTGGACTTCCACCTCCGGGTGCGCGTTGCCAAAAGCCTGAATGCCTTCCATCGGAATCCACTGATCCTGATCGCCGAAGTGCGCCAGCACCGGGCATTGCGGCTGGCGGGCAATTTCGGCCTCGGCGGTGATGCCGCCGCCGTAATACACCACCGCCGCCGACAGCCCCTGAAGCTGGCAGGCCGCACGCCAGCTCAGCAGTCCGCCCCAGCAAAAGCCGACGATGCCCACCTTGGCGCCGCTGGCCTTGGCCGCGTAGTCGATGGCGGCCTGAATGTCGGGCAGCACGCCCGCGCCGGGCAGGGCATCGACAGCGGTTTTGAGTTCAAACCCGGCTGTCATGTCGTCCTCGGTGTAACCCAGATCGACGCCGGGCTTGACCCGCTCGAAGGTGGACGGCGCCACCGCCAGATAACCGGCTGCGGCAAAGCGATCAGCCACGCTGCGAATATGCGAGTTGACGCCAAAAATTTCCTGCAGCACCACGACCGCGCCGCGCGGCGCGCCCTCGGGCTGCGCCACGTAGGTCGGCACGATAAAACCGTCGGCGGCCTGGAGATTGTTAAATTGACCCATGATGCTTGATGCTCCCATTGGTTGTTCAAGTTGCAAATCAAAAAAGGCGCCGGGCGCCCCGGACGGCGGATGATGCCGCCCCGGATTGCCGCAAGGCGCGACCCTCGCCTATGCTGCCGCCAGAACGGCGCAGCGTCAATGACATCCCTCAACGCAACCAACCCCCAGCGGCCCGTCAGCCACCGCACAGCGTCCGCTCAAAACGGCCCGCTCGGCGACAATGCCCGCTACCGCCGCAGGCGCTTTGCCGGATGCGGCACAAGGATGCTCATGGATTTCAAACCCTTGGTGACGCTGCTGGCCATCGTCAACCCGCTGGCCATCGTGCCATTTTTCATCCATTACACCCAGGGATTTTCTCAAGCCCAGCGCCAGCGCACCATTGCCGTCGCCTCGTTCAGCGCCGTGGTGGTGATTGCCATCAGCGCGCTGCTGGGGCTGCAGATTCTGTCGTTTTTCGGCATTTCGCTGGCGAGCTTTCAGGTCGGCGGCGGCATGCTGCTGCTGACCAGCGCGCTGAACATGCTCAACGCCCAGCCCGCCGAGGCCAAAACCACCACCAGCGAAATGGAAGACGGCGCCGAAAAAGCCGCCCAGGGTGCCAGCATTGCCGTGGTGCCGCTGACCATTCCGCTGCTGACCGGCCCGGCCACCATGTCCACCGTGGTGATTTACGCGGAAAAAGCCAAAACCCTGTTGCAGCTCGGCACGCTGGTCGGTTACGGGCTGGTGATCGGGCTGGCCACGGCCCTGTGTTTTTCGCTGGCCGAGCCGATTGCGCGGGTTCTGGGCAAAACCGGCATCAACGTCATGACGCGGCTGATGGGCTTGATTTTGGCGGCGCTGGCCGTCGAGGTGATGGCCGACGGCCTGGGCAAGCTGTTTCCGGTGCTGCGCGGCTGATTTTTTTCAGCGCGTCGGCATTTGCCGCAGCCACTGTTCCAGCTCGTCAATGGCGGCATCGGCGGCGCTCGTGAGGGCGCGCACGCCGCCGGGCGCATCGGGGCTGGATGCGGGGCGCTGCACGACCACCACGCGCTGGGCCACCAGCCTTTCGCCGCTGGGCGTGATGTCCAGCAACGTGGCCTGCAGCCTGATCAGCCCGGCGCTGGTTTCAGGCGCGCTGAACAGCTGGCTGAATTCTTCCAGCTCCAGACGCAGCAGCGGCAGGCTGGCGTGCTGGCTGCGATTGAGCACCACACCTTCGCGGGCGTTGAGCACAGCGCGGTGCTGGCCCAGGCGGTCGCGCAGGCGCTGGCGCAGCAATTGCGCGGGCGGCATGGTCCAGCGCGCCTGCGAATAGGGGCGCAATTGCTGGGCGTCGGTATAGCCCAGGCGGTACAGCACGGCCTGGTTTTCCAGCATGCCGCCAGCGGTGATGATGTCGGCAACGGCCAGCGGCGGCAAAGCGACGCGCTGCGGCCCGGCAGTCTCGGCGCTGAGTTCACCCGGCCCGAAGTCGTACAGGGCGGCGCGCCGGGGCTTGTCGGGCAGCGCGCAGCCGCCCAGCACAGCGGCAGCCAGCAGCCAGCCACACGCCACCCGGACGCTGCGGCGGCCTGCCCGGCCAGCGGGTGAATTCAGCGCGGCGCAAGCGGTTTTAAACATCGTCATCAATCGTCCTTGTCAGAAAAACCGGGCTCGCCGGGACCGGGGCGCGGTGTGCCGTTGCCAAAAATCAGCGACTGCGGGTTGTCGTCCACCGCGCTGACGGTGCGGCGCAACTGGCGCATGGTGCGGGAGGTCTCATCGACCACCTCGCCCAGCTTGGGCAGCGTTGAGGCGCTGAAAGTCTGCACGCCCGCCGACAGCGCCGTACCGCCATCGGAGAGCTTGTCCAGTGCCCCGCCGGGCTGGTTCAGCCGCCGGGTGGTGATGCCCACTTCGTCCGTCACGACCTTGACCGAGCGCAAGGCCGCGCCCGCGTCGTGCGACAGGGCTGGCAAAGCCGCCACGGTGGGTTCGAGGTTTTTCGCCAGCCGGTTCAGGCTGCCAGCGGCTTCGCTGAGCTGGGTCACGGCGGTGGTCACGGCCTGCTGGTTCTTGTCCGACAGCAGCTGGTTGAGCCGGGCCGTGGCCTGCTCTGCCTGGTTAAAAATCGCCTCGCTCTGCTTGAGCAGTCGGCTCAGCCCGCCGGGCCTGAGCGGAATGCGCGGCAGCTCGCCGTTGGCCGACTGCAGCGGCCTGGCCGGAGCGCTGTTTTTGTCATTGTCGTCATCGAGCTGGATAAAACCCAGCCCGGTCACGCCCTGCGAGGCCACGCTGGCAAAGGTAGACGAAGTCACCGGCGCGGCGCGGTCCACCGAGATGCGGATCAGCACATTGCCTTCGATCTTGTCATCAAAGCCGATACGCTCGACCTTGCCCACGGGCACGCCGCGAAAGCGCACCGCCGCCTGCGGCTGCAGGCCGATGACGGTTTCACTGGTGCTCATTTCGTACAGGTTGCGCTGGGTGCTGTCACGCATGAGCCAGACGGCCAGCAGCGTCAGCAGCGCGGCGGTGATCACGACGAACACCCCGGCAACCAGGGCATGGGCTTTGTTTTCCATGATGTGAAGTCTTTCTTACAGCAACTGCGGGGACGGCGCCAGCAGCGCCATGGCGCGCCGCCCGCGCTCCCCGAGGAAAAATTCGCGGATAAACGGATGCTCAAACGCCACCACCTGGCGCGGCGCGGCATTGATGATGACTTTGTGCTCGGCCAGCACGGCAATGCGGGTGCTGAGTTCAAAAATCGTGTCCAGATCGTGCGTGACCATGATCACCGTCAGCCCCATCGCTTCGTGCAGCGAGCGCAGCAGGGCACAAAAGCTGTCCGAGCTTTCCGGGTCCAGCCCGGCGGTTGGCTCGTCGAGCAGCAGCAGCGGCGGGTCCATGATCAGCGCCCGCGCCAGCGCCACCCGCTTGATCATGCCGCCCGAGAGGTCGCTGGGCATTTTGTCCGCCGCCTCGGGCGGCAGGCCGACCATCTGCAGCTTGACCATGGCGGCGTCGCGGATCAGGCCAGCGGGCAACACGCCCAGCTCGCGCAGCGGAAAAGCGATGTTTTCCAGCACGGTGAAGGCCGAAAACAGCGCGCCCTGCTGAAACAGCATGCCCACGCGGCTGGCCGCGCCGCGCTGGCCCAGCTCGGCCACTGGCCTGCCCAGCACGGTGATGGTGCCGCGCGCCGGGATTTCCAGCCCCAGCATCTGGCGCAGCAGCACGGTTTTGCCGGTGCCCGAACCGCCGACGAGCGAGAGCACCTCGCCGCGCTGGACGGTCAAATCGAGGTCTTGGTGGATCACGGCTTGTTTGTCGCCGTTCTGGAACACAGTCCAGAGCTGGCGAATGTCAACAACGGGCTCAGTCATTCAAATGCCAATACTTTTGAACAGCACCGCAAACAGCGCATCGACCAGCAGCACCACGGTAATCGAAGTCACCACCGAAGCCGTCGTGCCCTGGCCCAGGCTTTCGGTGTTGGGTTTGATGCGCAGGCCGTAATGACAACCGACGAGCGCAATCAGCCCGCCAAACACCACCGACTTGGCCGTGGCCAGCGCCAGATTGGACAGTTTGACGGCGGCGGGCAGCGCATTGATAAAAAACGAAGGCGTGATGCCCATCGAAATGTCCGCCGCCAGCATGCCGCCCAGCAGCGCGGCCAGCGTGGTCCAGACGCTGACCAGCGGCATCACCAGCGCCAGCGCCAGCGCACGCGGCATCACCAGCCGAAAACCTTGCGGAATGCCCATGACACGCATCGCGTCCAGTTCTTCGGTGACGCGCATCACGCCGATTTGCGCGGTGATGGCCGAGCCGCTGCGCCCGGCAATCAAAATCGCCGCCAGCACCGGGCCGAGTTCGCGGATCAGCGAAACGCCCAGAATGTTGACGATAAACGCGTCAGCGCCGAACTGGCGCAACTGCTGCGAGATCAGATAAGCCAGCACCACGCCGATCAAAAATCCCACCAGCGCCGTGATGTGCAGCGCCGTCGCGCCGAAGTGGTAAAGGTGGCCGGAAAAATCGCGCCACGGCCCTTGCTGCGGGCGCCGGATCAGCCGCGCAATGTCCAGCACCAACTGGCCGAGCAGTTGCACCAGCCCGACAACGTGGTCCATCAGGTTGAACAGGCGCTCGCCCAGCTGGCGCAGTGGCTGGCCCCACGCGGTCGGGCGCACGGGCGCAGGCGCGACGGTGAATTTTTCGACGTTTTCAAACATGCGGCGCTGCTCGGGCAACAGTTGCAGGCCGTCGGGCCAGCGCTGGCCCCACTGGCTCCACAGCAGTTGCGCACCGAGGTAGTCGAGCTTGCCGATGTCCGCGAGGCTCCACTGGCCGACGATGGCGGGAGGAGATTTAAGCGAACCAGCACCGCCGCGCAGGGCGTTGAACTGGACCGTCAGCGCCTCCCAGGTCGGTTTTCCGGTCAGGCTGGCGGCTGTCCACGCGCCCAGCACCCGCAGCAGGCGGCCTTGCGGCGTGTCCTGCACGTCGATGCGCGGCGGGAAGTCTTCAGAAAGCATGGATGGAAAATGAAAGCCCGGTTCAATTCAAAGGAATGATCAGCGCCAAGAACGCGGCGTCAGAGCCAGCAATGGTAACGGTTTGCAACAAAACGCACTTTATGCCCGATATTTTCCCGCCAAGCGGCAGCGGCGGACGGGTAATCACCGCCCCGCAAAGCACCCCGGCTTTGCCACAATACCCGCAGCATGCGCTGGCAAGCCCCGCCTGAAAAGCGCTGGCTGCCAAGACAACCAGCGCCCCATACCGAGACAAACCCCATGCCAGAGCCGACCACCGTTTTCGACTACATCATCATCGGCGCGGGCACGGCTGGCTGTCTGCTGGCCAACCGCCTGAGCGCCGACGCGTCCAAGCGTGTGCTGCTGATCGAGGCGGGCCGCGAGGACGATTACCACTGGATTCACATTCCGGTCGGTTATCTGTACTGCATCGGCAACCCGCGCACCGACTGGCTGTTCAAAACCGAGCCGGACGCGGGCCTGAACGGGCGCGCACTGCGCTACCCACGCGGCAAAACGCTGGGCGGCTGCTCCAGCATCAACGGCATGATTTACATGCGCGGTCAGGCGCGGGACTACGACCAGTGGGCGCAGCTCACCGGCGACGACGCCTGGCGCTGGGACAAGACCCTGCCCTATTTCAAGCTGCACGAAGACCACCACAACGGCGCGAACGCCCTGCACGGCGCACGCGGCACCGCGCCCGAACTCACGCAGGACAGCGCCAGCGCCTACCAAAGCCTGCTGCGCCAGCGCGGCGCGGGTGGCGAGTGGCGCGTGGAAAAGCAGCGCCTGCGCTGGGACATTCTGGACGCGTTTGCGCAGGCGGCGACGCAGGCGGGCATTCCGGCCACACCCGACTTCAACCGGGGCAGCAACGAGGGCGTGGGTTATTTTGAAGTCAACCAGAAAAGCGGCTGGCGCTGGAACACGGCCAAGGCTTTTCTGCGCCCGATGTGCCTGGGCCGACCCAACTTTGAGCTGTGGACCCATGCGCAGGTCAGCAAACTGCTGATCGAAAAACAGCCCGACGCCAGCCAGCGCTGCACCGGCGTCGAAGTCTGGACCGGCACGGAAAAAGTCACCGCGCACATCACGCCCAACGCCGCCACGAACGGCGAAGTCATTTTGTGCGCCGGCAGCATCGGTTCGCCGCAGATTTTGCAGCTTTCGGGCATTGGCCCGGCGGCGCTGCTGCGCCAGCACGGCCTTTCAGTTGTGCAGGATTTGCCCGGCGTGGGCGCGAACCTGCAAGACCATCTGCAGATCCGCTCGGTTTATAAAGTGCGCCAAGCGCCGGGCAAAAAACACTGGGGCCTGTCGCTCAACACGATGGCCGATTCGCTCTGGGGCAAGGCGCGCATTGGGCTGGAATACGCCCTGCGTCGCAGCGGCCCGATGAGCATGGCGCCGTCGCAGCTGGGCGCATTCACCCGCAGCTCGCCCGAGCAGCTTTATCCCAACATCGAATACCACGTCCAGCCGCTGTCGCTCGACGCGTTTGGCGAGCCGCTGCATGCGTTTGACGCATTCACCGCCAGCGTGTGCAACCTGAACCCGACCAGCCGGGGCAGCGTGCAGATCAAAAGCGCCCGGTTTGAAGACGCGCCCGCCATTGCGCCGAATTATTTAAGCACGCTTGAGGACCGCCAAGTCGCCGCCGACTCGCTGCGCATCACGCGCCACATCGTCAGCCAGAGCGCGCTGGCGCCTTTTGCGCCGGAGGAATTCCGGCCCGGTCTGCAGTTTCAAAGTGATGAAGACCTGGCCCGGCTGGCGGGCGACATTGCCACGACGATTTTCCATCCGGTGGGCACGACCAAAATGGGGCGCAGCGACGACCCGATGGCCGTCGTCGATTCACATCTGCGGGTGCGCGGCGTGGGCGGGCTGCGGGTGGTCGATGCGGGCGTGATGCCGCTCATCACCAGCGGCAACACCAACTCGCCCACCTTGATGATTGCCGAAAAAGCCGCGCAGTGGATACAAAGCGGCAGTTAAAAAACCGGCTCTGGCGGCGCAGCGCGCGCCTTAACCGTGGAGCCACTTGAGCAATTCACGCAGGCGCGGCTCGGACCCCGTGTCAAAACGCTCAATGCCAATGCGGTTGAGCATTTCCTTGCCCTGCTCGCTCTCGGACAACGCCAGCAGTTCGGCCTGAACGGCTTTGATCTGCTCCGGGCGTATTTTTTTGCTCGCCACCAGCGGGAAATAAGGCTGGGCAACGCTTTTGTGCAGCACGCGGTTGCCGTCCTGCTCCCACTTGGCCGCCTGTTTGGAATACGAGGAGATGGCGCCCACATCGGCGAGCTTGCTTTCAAGGTAAAAAACCACCGCGCCCTGCTCGCGCAAAAAATTGACGTTTTCCCGCTCCAGCGCGATACCCTGCTTTTTCAATTCAGCCGTGCAAAAGTGCGACATGTAAGCGGCCTTGTCGGGCATGGCGATGCGCTTGCCCTTGATGTCGGCCAGCGTCTTGAGCGGCGAATCCTTGGGAACGACGATCAGGCAGCGTCCGTCGGGCTTGGCGCTGGAGACATAGCTGTAGCTGTAGTCACGGATTGCGCGCGCCGGGTAATCACTGGGCCGGGCCATCACAAAATCGAAGCGCCCGGTGCGCATGCCTTCGTCGAGCTGCTCAAACTCGCGCGTGAACACCAGGTTGACTTTGGTCTTGGCTGCATGGCTGATGAGATCGGCCAGCCATTGGTATTTGGCGGCGGCCTGCGAATGGCTCAGTCCGCTCGAAGAAGAACCTTCGTTGACGCTGAGCAGCAGCGGCGCTTCGGTCTGCGCCTGCGCCAAACCAGCCCACAAGACGGAAAAACTGCACATTAGCTTGATCAAAGTATGTCGCATGACTGGCCCCAAGTCCTGAAAACGCCTGTTTCACTGCCTACAGCGGGCAATGATCGAACCAAGTGATTTTAGATACCCAGCCATTTCCGGCACCTGACAGTTGAGGGCAACGTGCGGCCCAGCCCTCACAACTCAGCGCAGGCCTTTCACATAGCGGGCCTCGTCGCGCAGCTTGCGCTCGCGCAAGGCCTCGCTGGCGCTCATGTCCCTGTCCGGCATGGTGTCGCCAAAGCCCGATTCCAGCCCGGTCTGGGCGGGGCGAACAGCTGCAGCGGGCGGCGCCGCCGCGCTGCTGGCGGCCATCACATCGGCCAGCCGGTTGGCCAGCACGCCGATCTCGGGGTGGCCGTGCTCAATGGCCTTTTCGCGCGCAAAACGCACCACTTCCATTGCATATTCGCGGTTGCTGGCCATCCACTCGGTATCGGTGACGCGGCCGGTCTTGCGTCGCAGCAGCACGTGCAGGTGCGCGGCAATGGCGATTTTTTCGTTGGCAAGCAGCATAGGTCAGGTTCTCCTTGAGAATGACGGGTTGAATTTGAATCTCAGGCGCCCAGACGCTCGGCGTGCTGGGTGATGTCCAGCCCGTCGGTTTCCTCGGCCTCGCTCACACGCAGGCTGACAAAAAGCGACGTGATCCACAGCAGCAGCGCTGTCATCACCAAGCTATAGAGTATGACCGCGCCCACACTGATGAGCTGAATCAGCACGCTGCCTTCGGCGCCGGAAATGCTTTTACTCGCAAACACGCCCGTCAGCAGCGAGCCGATGATGCCGCCCACGCCGTGTACGCCAAACACATCGAGCGAGTCGTCGGCCTGCAGCCAGCGCTTGAGACCGGTCGCGCCCCAGTAGCAGGCCGCTCCCGCCACCAGGCCAAACACCACCGCCGCGCCCGGCGAGACATAGCCCGCCGCCGGGGTGATCGCCACCAGCCCGGCCACCGCGCCCGAGCACAGGCCCAGCAGCGAAGGGTGGCCGCGTGTCGTCCATTCAGCAGCCATCCACGACAGTGCGCCCGTTGCCGCCGCAATGTGCGTGACCGCCAGCGCCAAGCCAGCGCGCCCGTCGGCGGCCACGGCAGAACCGGCATTGAAGGCAAACCAGCCCACCCACAGCATGCCCGCGCCCGCCATCGTCAGGCCCAGGTTGAACGGGCTGAAGGATTCGCGGCCATAGCCCTTGCGCGCTCCCAGCGCATAAGCGCACACCAGCCCGGCCACGCCCGCGTTGATATGCACCACCGAGCCGCCCGCAAAATCGAGCGCGCCCAGCTGCGCCAGCCAGCCCGAAGGCTCCCAGACCCAGTGGGCAATGGGCGCATAAACCACCAGCGTCCACAGGGACACAAACATCAGCGTGGCCGAAAACCGCATGCGCTCGACATACGAGCCCACCAGCAGCGCCGCCGTGATGATGGCAAAGGTCAATTGAAACATCGCATACACCGACTCGGGAATATTGGGCGCGATATGGCTGACGGCCACGCGCTGGGCATCCTTGACGTAGTCAAATCCGGCGAACCACAGGCGTTCCGTCCCGCCGATGTAGCCGCCCAGCGGGCCGCTGCCGGGCGTGAAGGCAATCGAATAGCCCACCGCAAACCACAGCACGCTGACGATGGCGCAGGTGGCCACAACGCAGGCCATGACGTTGAGTACGCTTTTGCGCCGCACCATGCCGCCGTAAAACAGGGCGATGCCGGGCAGCGTCATGAGCAGCACCAGCGCGGTGGCGATCATCATCCAGGCGGTGTCGGCGCTGTTGATCGTGGCCGCATTGACCAGGCCGGGATGCGTCAGGGCCACGGGCGCCGGGGCGGAGGCAGCCACCGCAGGCGCAACCGGCGCCTTCACCGCAGCAGCAGCCGGGACGGCAGCCGAGGCACTGGCCGACGCGGCAGGAACGGGCAGCGGCTCAGGGGAAATAGAAGGGGTGGGAACGGCGCGCTCGGCGGACGGCTCTGAAGCCTGGGTCAATACGCCCGCAGCCGTTGCCGCCGAGGGCGTCTGCGCCTGAACCGGCATCACCCCCGCCAGCCAGAGTCCCAAAGCCAACGCCATCGACTTGTTGCACAGCATAGTGATCCTCTTTTTCAAACCTATTGACAGATCAAACTGCAAGCATGAGCCATGCCAGGCGCTGCCGGGCTGAAAAATGGCTTTAGAAAAGGAAACTGCCCGGCCAGGGCCAAAATGGGCGCCGCGCCGGGGCTTGCATCTCATCATCGAGCACAGCGGGAAATCCCTAATGCACTATCTCAGTGCAAAACGCTATATTAGTGAACTTGCCGACGAGCCCTGCTGCTCGCAACGCGGGGAGCCGAGGAGACACTGAACAAAGCAACTAAAAATCACGCGAGCAGGCATTCCACAAGATGCCTGCCTGCTCAAAGCGCCGGCAATCCCGGCGCTTTTTTATTGCCTGAACGCCAGGCTGGCGCCCTTGGCAGATCCGCACATCACCCCAAAAAATCAATGCGACAATTTGCGCGATGGAACTGCTCATTGTTTCGCTGGCATCGCTGCTGGCCGGTTTTGTCGATGCCATCGTCGGCGGCGGCGGCCTGATTCTGGTGCCCACCCTGTTTGCCGTTTTTCCCACCACGCACCCGGCCACGCTGTTTGGCATCAACAAAGGCGCGTCCATCTGGGGCACGGCTGTGGCGACCAGCCAGTATGCGCGCCGCGTTCAGCTCCCCTGGAGGGCTTTGCTGCCAGCGGCGGGGGCTGGTTTTACCGCTGCGCTGGGCGGTGCCTGGCTGGTCACGGTCATAGAACCG
>CAIYKK010000396.1 GCA_903926695.1 uncultured Burkholderiales bacterium | reverse complement strand
TGGCTGCCCTCCGCCCCGCAGCTGCAGACGAACCCGATGCAGGTGGTCAAAGACGCGCAGGCTGCCGGGCTGGACGCGAAAGACTACGTCGTGAAATCGCTGAAAGACGGCTCCTTGAAACTGAGCTGCGAAGACCCGGACCATCCGGCCAACTGGCCGCGCAACATGTTTGTCTGGCGCTCAAACATCATCGGCTCCTCGGGCAAGGGCCACGAGTATTTCCTCAAGCACCTGCTCGGGACGACCAACGGCGTGCAGGGCAAGGATCTGGGGCGCGAAGAAGCCAAGCCCGAGGAAGTGGTCTGGCACGACAAGGCCCCGGAAGGCAAGCTCGATTTGCTGGTCACGCTGGACTTCCGCATGAGCACGACCTGCCTGTATTCCGACATCGTTTTGCCGACCGCCACCTGGTACGAAAAGAACGACCTCAACACCAGCGACATGCACCCTTTCATCCACCCGCTTTCGACGGCGGTGGACCCGGTCTGGCAATCGAAAAGCGACTGGGAAATCTACAAGGGTTTTGCGAAGAAATTCAGCGAACTGTGCGACGGCCACCTCGGCGTCGAAAAAGAAATGGTGCTGACCCCGGTGATGCACGACACGCCGGGCGAGCTGGCCCAGCCCTTCGAGGTCAAGGACTGGAAACGCGGCGAGTGCGAGCTGATTCCCGGCAAGACCGCCCCGCAAATGCAGGTGGTGGAACGCGATTACCCGAACGTGTACAAGCGCTTCACCGCTGTCGGCCCGCTGCTCAACAAGCTCGGCAACGGCGGCAAGGGCATCGGCTGGAACACGCAGATCGAAGTGACGCAACTCGGCCAGCTCAACGGCCTGGTGACTGAGCCCGGCGTGACGCAAGGCATGCCGCGCATTCAAAGCGACATCGACGCCTGCGAAATGGTGCTGCAACTGGCCCCCGAGACCAACGGCCACGTTGCCGTGAAAGCCTGGGAAGCGCTGGGCAAGCAGACGGGACGCGATCACACGCATCTGGCGCTGCACCGCGAGGACGAAAAAATCCGTTTCCGCGACATTCAGGCGCAGCCGCGCAAGATCATCAGCTCGCCGACCTGGAGCGGGATTGAATCTGAAACGGTGTCTTACAACGCCGGTTATACGAATGTGCATGAATACATCCCGTGGCGCACGCTGACGGGCCGCCAGCAGTTTTACCAAGATCACCCGTGGATGCTGGCTTTCGGCGAAGGTTTTGCCAGCTACCGGCCGCCGGTGAACCTGAAGGCGACGGCGGGCGTTCACGGCATCCGTTCCAACGGCAACGCTGAAATCCTGCTGAACTTCATCACGCCGCACCAGAAATGGGGCATTCATTCGACCTACACCGACAACCTGATCATGCTCACCCTGAGCCGGGGCGGGCCGATTATCTGGCTCAGCGAGGACGATGCCAAGCTGATTGGCGTTGAAGACAACGACTGGATCGAGGCCTACAACGTCAACGGCGCGATTGCGGCGCGGGCTGTGGTCAGCCAGCGCGTCAAGCCCGGCATGGTGCTGATGTACCACGCGCAGGAAAAAATCGTCAACACGCCCGGCTCGGAAATCACCGGCCAGCGCGGGGGCATCCACAACTCGGTGACCCGGATTGTGCTGAAGCCGACGCACATGATCGGCGGCTACGCCCAGTTGAGCTACGGCTTCAATTACTACGGAACCATTGGCACGAACCGCGACGAATTTGTCGTGGTGCGCAAGATGGACAAGGTGGACTGGTTAGACACGCCCACCGATGACGAATACGTCGCCGCCGTGCGCAAAATGGGACAAATGGGAGAAGCAGCATGAAAGTACGCGCACAAATCGGCATGGTGCTCAACCTGGACAAGTGCATCGGCTGCCACACCTGTTCCGTCACCTGCAAAAACGTCTGGACCAGCCGCCCCGGCACCGAATACGCCTGGTTCAACAATGTTGAAACGAAACCCGGCATCGGCTATCCCAAGGAATGGGAAAACCAGGACAAATGGAACGGCGGCTGGATTCGCAACGCCGACGGCTCGATTGAACCGCGCCAGGGCGGCAAGTGGAAGCTGTTGATGCGCCTGTTCGCCAACCCGAACATGCCGCAGATCGACGACTACTACGAACCGTTCACCTTCGATTACGCGCACCTGCAGGCCGCGCCCGAAATGAAGGCGACGCCGACAGCCCGCCCGCGCAGCTTGATTACCGGCAAGCGCATGGAAAAGATCGAATGGGGTCCGAACTGGGAAGAAATCCTCGGCGGCGAGTTCTCCAAGCGCAGCAAGGATGCCAATCTGGCCAACTTCGAGCAGGTCCAGAAGGACATGGTCGGCCAGTTTGAAAACACCTTCATGATGTACCTGCCGCGCCTGTGTGAGCACTGCCTGAACCCGGCCTGCGTCGCGTCCTGCCCGTCGGGCTCGATCTACAAGCGCGAGGAAGACGGCATCGTGCTGATCGACCAGGACAAATGCCGTGGCTGGCGCATGTGCGTCTCGGGCTGCCCGTACAAGAAGATTTACTACAACTGGAAAAGCGGCAAGGCCGAGAAATGCACTTTTTGCTACCCGCGCATCGAGGCGGGCCAGCCGACCGTGTGCAGCGAAACCTGCGTCGGGCGCATTCGTTATTTAGGCGTGATCCTGTATGACGCCGACCGCATTCAGGAAGCGGCCAGCGTGGAAAACGACAAGGACCTGTACCAGGCCCAGCTCGATATGTTCCTCGACCCGCACGACCCGGCGGTGATTGCCCAGGCGCGTCTGGACGGCATTCCCGAAGCCTGGCTCGAAGGCGCCCGCCGCAGCCCGGTGTACAAAATGGCCGTCGAATGGAAAGTCGCGCTGCCGCTGCACCCCGAGTACCGCACGCTGCCGATGGTCTGGTATGTGCCGCCGCTGTCGCCGATCACGTCCGCCGCCAACGCCGGGCAAATCGGCATCAACGGCGAGCTGCCCGACATTGCCCAGATGCGCATTCCGGTGCAGTACCTGGCCAACCTGTTGACCGCTGGCGACACCGCGCCAGTGATCCGCGCCCTGCAGCGCATGCTGGCCATGCGCGCCTACCAGCGCAGCAAGCATGTGGACAACGAGCAGAATCTGGCCGTGCTGGCGCAGGCGGGCCTGACGGTCGGCGAAGTCGAAGAGATGTACCACGTCATGGCCATTGCCAACTACGAAGACCGCTTCGTGATTCCGAGCAGTCACCGCGAGTATGCGGAAAACGCTTTCGATGTGCGCGGCGGCTGCGGTTTTACGTTTGGCAACGGCTGCTCCGACGGCGCGAGCGAAACAAGCCTCTTTGGCGGCAACAAGAAACGCACCTTTCCCATCAAGCTGGAGGTCTGAAGCCATGTCACTTTTTAACAAACCCGTGATGGCGTCCAAAACCCTGCGCGTGCTGGCGCGGCTGCTGTCCTACCCCGATGCCGAACTGCGCGGCCATCTGGCCGATATGCGCGGCGCGCTGCATGACGAGCAGGCGCTGGCCCCGCAGCGGCTGGCCGAGCTGGACGCGCTGATGGCGTCGCTCCAGCGCGGCGAGCCGCTGGAAACCGAAGCCGCGTATGTCGAGCTGTTCGACCGGGGCCGCGCCACCTCGCTGCACCTGTTCGAGCATGTGCATGGCGACTCGCGGGATCGCGGCCCGGCCATGATCGACCTGGCCCAGACTTACGAAAAAGCCGGCCTCTTTCTCGGCGAAGGCGAGCTGCCCGACTTTTTGCCGGTGGTGCTGGAGTTCACCTCGACCCAGCCGCCGCAGGAGGCGCGGGAGTTTCTGGCCGAAATGGCGCATATCTTCAACGCCATTTTTGCGGCGCTGCAGCAGCGTGACAGCGCCTACGCCTGCATTCTCGGCGCGCTGCTGGAACTGGCCGGTGAAAAAGCCTCGCCGGTAGAAATCCCCGCCGAAGAGGCCATCGACGCTGTCTGGCAGGAGCCGGAGGTGTTTGGCGGCTGCTCGTCCAAAGGCCAGGCCAGTCCCGGCCAGCCGCAACCGATTCACATCGTGCCCAAGGCCCAGCGCCCGGCACGTCCCGCCCAAGGAGCGCAAGCATGAGCCCGCTGAACGATTTTCTTTTTGGCATCTATCCCTACATCTGCCTGGCCGTGTTTCTGGTCGGCAGCCTGATCCGCTTTGACCGCGACCAGTACACCTGGAAAAGCGACTCATCGCAATTGCTGCGTGCCGGGCAACTGCGCTGGGGCAGCAATTTGTTCCATGTCGGCGTGCTGTTTTTGTTCTTCGGTCACAGCGTGGGCATGCTGACGCCGCACTTTATTTACGAGCCGTTTATCAGCGCCGGTTCCAAGCAGTTGATGGCGATGGTCTCGGGCGGGCTGTTTGGCCTGCTGGGTTTTATTGGCGTGTCCATCTTGCTGCACCGTCGGCTTGGCGATGAGCGCATCCGCGCCACGTCCAAAACCAGCGACATCGTGCTGCTGGTGCTGCTGTGGCTGCAACTGGCGCTTGGCCTGGCGACCATTCCGCTGTCGGCCCAGCATCTGGACGGCGGCATGATGCTGCAACTGGCGGGCTGGGCGCAGCACATCATGACCTTCCAGCCGGGCGCGCCGGAGATGCTGGCCGATGCCAACTGGGTGTTCAAGCTGCACATGTTCCTGGGCATGTCGATTTTCCTGATCTTCCCGTTCACCCGGCTGGTGCATGTGTGGAGCGGGTTTGGCTCGGTGGCTTATCTGGTGCGCCCTTATCAGGTGGTGCGTAGCCGCCGTCTGGGCGTGATCGTCATGCCCAGAGCGCTCCAGCAGCAGCCCGCCTACGCACCCCAGACGCAAGGCCAGCCTTTGAAACCCCTGTTGACACCCAAAGGCAAATTGTCATGAATACGTCCATGCCTTCGCCCACCTCGACCGTGACCGGCTGCGGCAGCAGCGCCTGCCAGTGCGCCAGTCCGGCCAGCCCAGCCAGCGGGGCCAAAGGAGCCAGCGCGGCCAGCCCAGCGGCCATGCCGGTCACTGCCGCCATCAACGGCATCGCCCTGCACGAGCCTGGCGAATGCCCGGACATGGGCGAGCTGCGCGAGCGCGCCTATGGCGAACTGCTGCGCCAACAGGCGGTCAGGAACGGCCTGCTGCCGCGCCACACCGGCTTGACCGCGCCCGAGCCGGACGAGGCCATGCGCCTGGTTCTCGAAGCGATGGTGGACCAGGCCGTCACCACGCCCGAGCCGACCGAAGAAGAATGCCAGCGCTACTACGAGGCGAACAAGCCGCAGTTCATGGTCGGCCAGGCGCTGCATGTGCGCCACATCCTGTTTGCCGTGACGCCCGGCGTCAACGTCCACGCGCTGACGATTCACGCTGAAAAAGCCCTGTTGGAGCTGACCGGCAAGGAGGCGTCGCCCGAGCGCTTTGCCCGGCTGGCCAGCGAGCTGTCCAACTGCCCAAGCAGCCAGCAGGGCGGCGATCTGGGCTGGATAGGCCCGGACGACTGCGCCCCCGAACTGGCCAACGAGCTGTTTCACCAGAAACACGCGCAGTGGGGCATGGGCGTACACCCCCGGCTGATTCACACCCGCTTTGGTTTTCACATCATCGAGGTGCTGAACCGCCGCGCTGGCAAGCTGCCCGCTTACGCCGAGGTGCGCCAGCGCATTGCCGCGCTGCTGGCGATGCAGTCGCGGGCGCGGGCGCTGCACCAGTACATCAGCCTGCTGGCGGGCGAGGCGCTGGTCGAAGGCGTCGATCTCGAAGCCGCCGATTCGCCCCTGGTGCAATGATCCATGCGCGCTTGCAAAACGCCTTGCAATTTTGCTTCGTGCTGACGGTCAGCTGGTTTATCACGAGCCGGGACAAGCATTTCATAGCGGCTCTCAAGAGCAATCGGCTGGTGGCGTTGAGCCAGGAAGACTGGAAGAAAAAGCGTTTCGTGCGCGTAGATGAGCTGCAATTTCCAGCGCAAGGGGTCAGCCTTCCTGCGCCCTGAGTTTGCGGTACAGCGAGCGCTGGCTGATGCCCAGCCGCGCTGCCAGTTCGGCGCGCGTTCCCTGGTGGCTGGCTGCGAGCTGCTGCAATGCAGTCCGTTCCATCTCCTTCAGCGCACCCGGCGCCAGCGCGGCGCTCCAAACCCCCGCGCCGTCAGCACTGGCTCCGCTGCCTGCCGTGGCGTCGGGCCGTGTAGCGCCAGTTTCCAGGCTGGCAACCGCAGGCGGCGCGGCCAGAGCGCGTCGGCCCGACTGCAGCGCCTGTTGCACATGCGCCGCTTCAATGGCCGGGCCGTCGCACAGCAGCGAGGCGCGCTCCAGCAGGTTGCGCAGTTCGCGCACATTGCCCCGGTAATCGGGCGTTTGCAGCAGCGCCAGCGCTTCGGGCGTGAGATTTAAACGCCGCCGGGGTGCGACCCGCGCCAGCAGCGCCACGGCCAGCAGGGCGATGTCGTCCCGGCGCTCGCGCAGCGCGGGCAGCCGGATCGGAAAGGTACACAGGCGGTAATACAGATCTTCGCGAAACCGCCCGTCCTCCACCATGCGCTCCAGATCGCGGTGCGTGGCCGAAACCACGCGCAGGTCAGCATGGCGCAGTTCGGTGCTGCCGACGCGCCGGTAGGTGCCGCTTTCCAGCAGGCGCAGCAGTTTGACCTGCATAACCAGCGGAATGTCGCCCACTTCGTCGAGAAACAGCGTGCCGCCGCTGGCCGCTTCGACCAGCCCGCCCTTGGCCGCCGTCGCGCCGGTGAAGGCGCCGCGCTCGTGGCCGAACAGCTCGGACTCGAACAGGTTTTCGGGCAGACTGGAGCAGTCCACCGCCACCAGTGACCGGGTGGCGCGGCTGCTCGCTTCATGCACGGCGCGGGCGACTAATTCTTTGCCGGTGCCCGATTCGCCCAGCAGCAGCACGGTGGCTTCGGACGGCGCCACGCGCGCCACCAGCGCCAGCATGCGCTGAAACGCGGGCGAGCGCCCAATCAAACCCTGCGCCGTCGGCTGGCCTTTGGCGACTTTGAGCGCCTCCATTTTTTCGACAAAAAAAGCCTGCGTGCCGCTGGCGTCTAACAGCGGGGCCAGTTCGATGTTGACGTACTCCTCGCCCTGGGGCGTGTGGTGCAGGTGCAGCACGCGCTCGCGCTGGCCCGATTCGCGTGCTTTCACCAGCGGGCACGACTCGCCCGCCTGGTCGCACGGCACGCTGAAGTGGTGCGAGACCTCGTAGCAGGTGCGCCCCACGACGCTGCGCTGCGGGCTGAACTGGCGCAGGTAAGCGGCGTTGGCCGCCAGAATGCGGTACTGGGTGTCGAACAGAATGTGCGGCTCGGCCAGGCCTTCAAGGTAGGAGACGAGTTCGGGCAGGGGTTTCACGGGCGGGCTTTCTTTCATGCTCAGCGCAGTGTAGGGCGAAAGCCTCTGCCGCTGCCACGGTCTGCCATATTCATGCCAAATGGCACGCTGGCGCCGCCAGCGCCTGCCAGGAATGACTGCCACGGCCCCGACCGGGATTTGAAAAAATGGCATAAAACAAAAAAAGCCGTTGATTTAAAAGGGATTTTTCAAAATTTCAAAATGGCACGATTCTTGATAACCAAGGTTGGCAAGACGTTGACCTCTATGAAACTGCAAGACAAAACCCTGCTGAAAAAACTCGCCTTGGCGCTGGTTATCAAGCTGGTCCTGCTGGCGGCTTTGTGGTGGGGCTTTGTCCGCGACCAGCGCGTGGCCGTCGATGACAACGCTGCCGCCGCGCAGCTGCTGGGCGCGGGGAGCGTCAAAAACCCTCAAGGAGTAATCCGGTGATTTCTGAACAACTGGTCAACCTGTCGCGGCTGCAGTTTGCCGCCACGGCGCTGTACCACTTTCTTTTTGTGCCCCTGACCATCGGCATGGTCTGGATGCTGGTCATCATGGAGAGCGTCTATGTGATGACCGGCAACGTCGTCTGGAAAGACATGACGCGCTTTTGGGGCAAGCTGTTCGGCATCAACTTTGCGCTGGGCGTGAC
>CAIYKK010000395.1 GCA_903926695.1 uncultured Burkholderiales bacterium | reverse complement strand
GATCTCTCATACCAAAGGAATATGCAATCACCCCTTGAAGGGGATATGTTTTTAGATAAAAAAGTATGAAAAATAATCGATCTTCCATTTTTACCAAAGCAGGTGGCCTGCCTCCCAGGCGTGGGTCTCTGGCTGCCTGTTTTGAAATATCATTGCAGTTCTTTGAAAAAGGCACAAGCAACTCTTTAAATTCACTGACAGTTAAGCTTGTCAAATTAAGAAAAGTATTATTTTCAAGTTTTGCGGTTTAAAATGAAAGCATAAATTCATATCCAAAAAAAGTATTTTACTATACTATTTCTAATAAAGTCTAATTATTATTCTGCGTAAGTTCTATAGATTTTTAATATGCGCTGTAATTTTTAAAATCTGAAAATTCGTTGTTCAACGTGTTCCACGTCAATCCTGAAGGTTGTGTGAAGGTTGTGTCAAATCTGAACAGTGCGCCAAAACGGACTTCACCCAAAACTCCAGCTGCCAGAAAAAGCCCAACCCCGCAGAAAGAAATCCGTTTTTTGCTTGAACGGCCAGTTTGGCCCAAATATTGCACAAGCACGCGCAAGCTCGCATTACTTTTTCAACTGGAGACTTTCACCATGATTCATCGCTCTGTGCTTGCCGGGCTGACCGGCCTTTTGATGCTCACGTCTGTGGCGGCTTTGGCCGATACGGCCAGCCTCGAAAAGGCGCAAAAAATGGCCGCCAACGCGGGCTGCTTTGCCTGCCACACCATCAAGCACCAAACCAGCAAAGACGGCACTTTGCCCATCGGCCCGGCCTGGGAAGATGTCTCGGCGCAGTACAAAGACAAGCCCGGCGCGGCTGATTTTCTGACCCGCATCGTGCTCGAAGGCTCCAACCCCTACGCCAGCCACTGGAAGAACAAGGCTGCCGGTCTGGCCATGCCGCCCAACGCGGTCGCTATCACCGAAGGCGATGCGCGCCAGCTGGTGTTCTGGATTTTGTCGCTGTCGAAATAATCAGGCGCTAAATCAGGCCGAACCAGCCCAGCAGCGCGCCCGCGCCCAGCAGCCACAGCAGGTGAATCTTGCTGCGCCAGACGATCACGGCGGTGGCGGCGGTGACCAGCCACAGCGGCCAGTTGCTCAGGTTGGTGCCGTTGGCGCTGGCCATGATGGCGCTGGTGGCCATCAACAGGGCCACCACAATCGGCGCGAGTCCTTGCTTGAAGGCGCGCACCGCCCGCAGTTCGCGGTTGCGGTGGCCCCACTGGGCGGCGGCGTAAGTCAGCGCCGTGCTGGGCACCAAAATCCCCAGCAACGACAGCGCAACGCCGAGCAGGCCAGTAGGCCAGCCGCCCGCGTTCAGGCCGACATTCCAGCCCAGCAGGGCGACAAACAATAAATTCGGGCCGGGCGACGCCTGCGCCAGCGCAATCGAGGCGTTGAACTGCGCATCGGTCAGCCAGTGCTGCTGCTCGACCAGAAAGCGGTGCATGTCCGGCACGGTGCTGACCGCGCCGCCAACGGACAGCAGCGAGAGCATCAAATAATGCGCCAGCAGGTTCAGCCAGTCCTGTGCCGTCAACATCAGCGTGAGCGCGTCGTTCATGGTTTGAGCTTTGAATAAGCCAGCACGCAGGCCGCGCCGCCCAAGCCCAGCAGCACCGCCGCCAGCGGCCAGCGCAGCAGCGCAATTGCCCCAAAACACAGCACGCCAAAAGCGGCGCACAGGCGCAGGCCCAGCACGTTGTTGCGCAGCGCGCCAGCGAGTTTCAGCGCCGTGGCGGCAATCAGCCCGGCGGCGACTGCGCCCATGCCGCGCAGCGCGCCCGCCACGCCGGGCACTTCGGCAAACTGCACATACACGACGGCCAGCAGCAGCACCAGAATCAAGGGTGCGGTGAGCATGCCCGCCAGCGCCGCCATCGCGCCTTTAAAACCAAAAGAGCGCGCGCCAATCATCATCGAAAGATTCACCACATTCGGGCCGGGCATGACCTGCGCCACGGCCCAGTCTTCGATGAACTCCTCGCGGGTCAGCCAGCGTTTTTTTTCGACCAGCTCGCGTTGCACGATGGCCATCACGCCGCCAAAACCCTGCAGCGCCAGCAGGGTGAAGGAGACAAACAAATCAGTCGGGGATTGAGGTTGCGGGCGATTTTCCGCTGGCGGCTGGGAATTCATGCGGCGATTATCGCGGCTGGCCCGCCAGCGGGCCGCTTCCCGCCGCGCTTAATCCTTGCTGCCCGCCTTGAAGCGCAGGCCGAAATTAAAATGGTCGTTGATCAGCTCGTGCGTGCTTTTCGCGCCGGTTTGCTGGAAATATTCGACCAGCTTGGTGATTTCCAGATTGCCGCCCTTGTTGTCGATCATGGCAATGGCGCACATCGTGGCGTTCGTGCCGTTGTCCAGCCGCACTTCGACCGGCGCGCGGCCCGGCACTTCAATGTTGACCACGCCGTCGGTGGCGGCCCAGTTGGGCGCACCCTTGTAGATGAAGGTGAAAATCAGCGCCCGCTTGATTTGGTGGAACTGGTCGCCGTTGATAAACAGGCTTTCGCCGTCCTTGCTGGTGCCTGCACGGTCGTCGCTTTCGAGGTGAATGTAGGGCGCGAGGTTGAAATTGCCCCAGCTGTTGCCCAGCGCCTGCACGCAGCCGGGCGTGCCGTCCGTCAACTCAAACATGCAGCCCACATCCAGGTCAATGCCCCGGCTCGCGGGCGCGGTCACGCTGCTGATCACACGGCTCAAAAAGCCCTGCTTTTTTGCCTCGGCCACTTCGGGCGCGGGGTTCTGGTTCCAGTTCAGGTTGACGCGGATGCGGCCAAAACCGCCTCGGGGCGCTTTTTCCAGCGAGACCTTGTCGCCGCGCTTTTCCAGCGTGATTTTAGACAGCGAGACTTTTGGGGTTTCCGGGGCGGGCGCGGGCACTGGTGCAGCGGCAGGCGCGGGAGTTGGAGCCGGTGCCGAAGCATCCTCGGCACCGCCAAAATGCGCCAGCAGCGCCGACAGGCCGCCGTTAAAACCCTGGCCGACCGCGCCAAAGCGCCATTGGCCATCGCGCTTGTAGATTTCGCCGACGATCACGGCTTTTTCGTCGTGAAAATCCGCGCCGGAAAAGGAAAACATCGTGCTGCCCAGGCGCATGGTGCTCGCTTCGAGCTGGCGCATCGTGCCTTCGCCGCTGATGGAGGCGGTGAAAACCAGCTTGTGAATCGTCTCGGGCAGGCGCGAGACGTTGGTGTTGAAGGTCGAGGTGGTTGCACCAATGTCGAGCGTCACGCCGCCGCCGGGGCATGATTTCTGGTTAAAAAACACCATAAACCTGTCGTCGGACAGTCGCCCGTCGGCGTCCAGGCCAAAGCAGCTGATGTCGATGTCCATGCCCGCCGGTGCGGCCAGCGTCAGCGTGACGGGAAACATCCCGGTGCAATCCATGTCGGCGAGTTTGCCTTTTTGTCCGCGTGAAAAATCAGTCATTTTTTAAACCTTCAGAGAGTTGTCGGGCTGCCAGTCGAAAGAATCTTCGCTGGTCTCGCCGCCCGAATGGTAAATGCCAAATACCCGCGCCTGCTCGACAACGTCATGAGCCCAGGCGCGGTGCGTGGCGACTTCGCACATCGAGTTGTGCATTTTAAAAACCGCCGGGCTGGCCGGGTTCATGATGCGCAGCGCCGCTTCCACGTCGCTGCTGGGAACGCGGTAGTGCTGCTCGATTTGCGCGATCTGGCTGGGGTGAATGGCGGTTTTGCCGACCAGCCCGTGGGCCAGGTCTTCTTGCATTTCCTGCGCGAGCAGGGCCGGATTGTCCAGATGCTCGAACACCGGCGCGGTCAGCCCGAAGCCGTGGGGCTGGAACGTGGTGGCCAGGCGCGAAATCACCGGCCCCAGCGGCGTCCGGTAAATCGTCATCGTGCGCGGGCGGCGTATGCCCAGCAGTGCCAGCAGGTCGTTGCCGCCGATTCGCAGCGCCAGAATGCGGTCGCGCACGCTGGGCTGCTCCAGGCATTGGCGCAGGCGTTTCATTTCAGTGTCGTCAAACACTTCGGCGGTTTCCAGCGTGGGCATGAGCTGGTGGCGCGTGTGGCGGACCTGGCGGAAATACGCCTCAAAGTTGTGCCGGGTGATTTTGGGCAGCACAAAGCCGGTCAGCTTGTCAGCGCCGGGCATTTCCAGCACGCGCTGCATGATCTGCGGACTGCGCACGCGCACAAAATAGTCGGTGCCGGGCCGCGCTGTCATCTGGATCAGCGCCAGCGACAGGTTGAACAGGGCGCAACCCAGATCGCGCTCGGCCACCGCATCTTCGGT
>CAIYKK010000394.1 GCA_903926695.1 uncultured Burkholderiales bacterium | reverse complement strand
GTTCGCTCTCGAACACGTCGACCGCCGCCATGCCCGGGCGGCCGCGGTTGAGCGCTGACACCAGCGCGCCTTCTTCGATCAGCTCGGCGCGCGAGGTGTTGACCAGCAGCGCGGTGGGTTTCATGCGCGAGAGGTCTTCGAGGCGCACGATGCCAGCGGTTTCTTCCTTGAGGCGCAGGTGCAGGCTGAGCACGTCGGATTGCTGAAATAGCGCGCTTCGGCTCTCGGCGACCTCAAAACCGTGTGACTTGGCAAGGTCCAGCGAAGGCTGATTGCCCCACACCAGCACCCGCATGCCGAACGCCTTGCCGTAGCCCGCGACGATCTGGCCGATGCGCCCATAGCTCCAGATGCCCAGCGTCTTGCCTTTGAGCACCGAGCCGAGGCCAAAATTGGCTGGCATGGAGGCGGTCTTGAGGCCAGCCTGCTGCCAGGCGCCATGCTTGAGGTGCGCCATGTACTGGGGAATGCGGCGCATGGCCGTCATGATGAGCGCCCATGTCAGCTCTGCGGGGGCTGTGGGCGAGCTGGTGCCTTCGGCCACAACGATGCCGCGCTCCGTGCAGGCTGCCACATCCACATGCGCGCCGATGCTGCCGGTTTGCACGACCAGCTTGAGCTTGGGCAGCTTTTCAATCACCTGGCGGCTCAGGTGCGTGCGCTCGCGGATCAGCACAATCACGTCGGCATCCTTGAGCCGCACGGTCAGCTGGCCGGTGCCCTTGACGGTGTTGGTATAAACCTTGGCCGGATAAGCTTCCAGCTTGGCGGTGCAGGCCAGTTTGCGCACCGCATCCTGGTAGTCATCGAGTATCACAATATTCATGCCGGTATTGTGCCTGTAAGTGCTTTGAGTTCCGGGTGTGGGCCAAGGCTGGAGCTTATTTTCCTTGGCAAAAAACGAAAGATGGCTGTGACAAAACTTCAAAATCTGGTGATTCTGGGCACTGGCGGCACGATTGCCGGCCAAGCCGCCGATCCGTCGGACAACATTGGCTACACCGCCGCACAGGTCGGCATTGGCGCTTTGCTCGCGGCCGTTCCGGCGCTGGACCAGGACGGGCCGTTCATCACCGAGCAGGTCGCGCAGATCGACAGCAAGGACATGAGCTTTGCCGTGTGGGTGCAGTTGGCGGAGCGTGTCAATCATTTTCTGGCGCAGCCTGATGTTCAGGGCGTTGTCATCACGCACGGCACCGACACGCTGGAGGAAACCGCCTACTTTTTGCAGGCCGTCTGCCAGCCGGTCAAGCCGGTGGTGCTGGCCTGCGCGATGCGCCCGGCCACCGCGCTGGCACCCGACGGCCCGCAAAACCTGCGCGACGCGGTCAGCGTGGCCCGCCATCCGGGCGCGCAGGGCGTGGTGGCCATCTGCGCGGGTACGATTCACAGCGCGCTGGACGTGCAGAAAGTGCATACCTACAGGCTGGACGCCTTCAGCTCGGGCGATGCCGGGCCGGTCGGCTACGTGGAAGAAGGCCAATTGCGGCTGCTGCGCAACTGGCCGCAGGCGCAAAAAAGCCCGCTGACGATTGAAAAAGTGGCGGGGCTGGGCGCGCTTGCCGAATGGCCGCAGGTTGAAATCGTGATGAGCCACGCCGGTGCCAGCGGGGCGGTCGTGCAGGCATTGGTGGCGCACGGCGTGCAGGGGCTGGTTGTCGCCGCCACCGGCAACGGCACGCTGCACAGCGCTTTAGAAGCGGCTTTATGGGCAGCGCAGGACGCTGGCGTGAAAGTGGTGCGCGCCAGCCGCTGCACCGAAGGCCGGGTGCTGTCCGTGCCGGGGCAGCGCATTGCCGATTCGCAAGGCTTGAATCCGGTCAAGGCGCGGGTGGCGCTGATGCTGGACTTGCTGGCTGAAAACGACGAGCGCCCCTAAAACAACGCCCACAACGCCCATAAAAAAAGGCCGCCCCGAAGGACAGCCTTTTTTGAAAAAGCGGGTGAGCTGTTTTTAGCTCGCCAGCGCGTCGAAAGCGCGGGCAGTGATGTCGTCCACCGTGCCCATGCCGCTGATGGCGAAGTATTTTGGCGCATCAGCGGGGCTGTCTTTGGCCCAGCTGGAATAGTATTCCACCAGCGGACGGGTCTGGGCGCTGTACACCTCCAGACGCTTGAGGACGGTTTCTTCCTTGTCGTCGGCGCGCTGAATCAGCGGCTCGCCGGTCACATCATCAAGGCCTTCGACTTTGGGCGGGTTGTACTTGACGTGGTAGGTGCGACCTGAAACGCTGTGCGAACGGCGTCCGCTCATGCGCTCAACGATGGCTTCAAACGGCACGTCGATTTCCAGCACGTAGTCGATTTTCACGCCCGCCGCTTTCATCGCGTCAGCCTGGGGAATCGTGCGCGGGAAACCGTCGAACAAAAAGCCATTCACGCAGTCGCTCTGGGTGATGCGTTCCTTGACCAGGTTGATGATCAGCTCGTCGCTGACCAGGCCACCGGCGTCCATAACTTTTTTGGCTTCAATGCCCAGTGGCGTGCCCGCTTTGACAGCGGCGCGCAGCATGTCGCCCGTCGAAATTTGGGGAATGCCGTATTTTTGGCAGATGAAGGTTGCTTGGGTTCCTTTGCCCGCGCCAGGCGCGCCCAACAAGATCAGTCTCATGAATGTCCTCAGATTTATTTTATGAATTCAGGAAGTCAGGGTGACTTACCCGGCGGGTGAATTTTCAGGAAGCGAGCTATGTACTTCTCTTTACGACCTCTTTACAAGGATAGCATGCACAACCTTGGCGGCAGCTTACATGGCCACTGCGCATGCCTTGTGCGAATTACGCAAACAATTGGCGCACGCGCTCCAGGTCTTCGGGCGTGTCCACGCCGGGGCCGGGCGCATGTTCGGTCAGATGCACGGCAATCCGGTGGCCGTGCCACAGGGCGCGCAGCTGCTCCAGCGATTCGAGCTGCTCCAGCGGCGCGGGCGCAAGCGCCGGAAACTGCCGCAAAAATCCGACGCGGTAGCCGTAAATGCCGACATGGCGCAGCGGTCTGGGCAGCGCGCTGCCCGCGTTCCACCAGGCTTTGCCCGCAAAGTCGCGTGCCACCGGAATCGGCGCACGGCTGAAATACAGCGCGCACTGGCGCGCATCGAGCACCACCTTGACGACGTTGGGATTGACAAAATCGGCCAGCTCGCTGATGGAATGCGCGGCGGTGCTCATGGTGCAGTCAGGCCGCGCATGGAGCAGCGCGGCTACGGCGTCGATCAGCGCCGGGTCGATGAGCGGCTCGTCGCCTTGCACGTTGACCACGATGTCGTCGTCCGTCAGGCCGAGCATGCAGCAGGCTTCGGCGAGCCGGTCGCTGCCGCTGGGGTGATCGGCTTGGGTCAGCACGGCGGCAATGCCAAATTCTGCGCATTTATCGACGATGGCGGCGCTATCGGCGGCCACCACGGTGCGGATGGCGCTGCTTTGCAAGGCCCGCTGGGCCACGCGCACGACCATCGGCACGCCGCCAATATCAGCCAGCGGTTTGTTCGGCAGGCGTGTGGAAGCCAGGCGGGCTGGAATGAGAACGGTAAAACCCATCTTCACAATCCCAGCTCTTCGTCGCTCAAGGGGCGCGCTTCGTTTTCGAGCAGCACGGGGATGCCGTCGCGCACCGGGTAGGCCAGGCGGGCACTGCGCGAGATCAGCTCGTGCTTTTCGCGGTCGTATTCAAGATGGCCCTTGGTGACGGGGCAGACCAGCAGTTCAAGTAATTTGGTGTCCATGATTGGATGGTAATGGAGAAAGCAGGGGACGCAGCAGCGCGTCGAAGGCCGTAAAAAAAGCCGCCTCGGGCGAAAACTCCAGCGGCACGGCCAGCAATTGCAGTCCGTCCGGGCAGGGAAGGGCGAACAGCTTGATGGCGTCCTTTTCGGTGCAGAGTACGGTGCGGCCCGCGTAAGGACTCAGCTCGTTGGGGCTGAAATCGTGGTGATCGGGCAGAGCCAGCGTTTTGTCCAGCGTCAGGCCGCACGCTCTGAGCATGGCAAAAAACGCCTCGGGGCTGGCAATGCCCGCTAGCGCCGTCAACGGCTGGCCGCGCAAACTGTCCAGCGCCACGCGGCGGCCATCGGCGGCGAGGGCATATTCAGCCAGCTGCCTGCGCGAGGTAAATCCTTCAAAAGCGGGCTGCTGGCCGGTGTGTAGCACCAGATGGATGCCGTGGCGCTGGCGCTCGGGCCACGGCTCGCGCAGCGGCCCGGCGGGCAGCAGCCAGCCGTTGCCCACGCCGCGATCATCAAACACGGCAATTTCAATGTTGCGTGCCAGGGCGTAGTGCTGCAGACCGTCGTCGCAGAGCACCACATCGGTGGCCGGATAGGCCGCCAGCAAAGCGCGCAGAGCGTCGGCACGGCGGGCGGCGACAAACACCGGCGCGCCCGTGGTCCGACGGATCAGCGCAGGCTCATCGCCAGAGGCTTGAACTGGCGTATCTGGTGTGACTTCTAGTGTCGCGTCATCGGCAAACTGTCGGTACTCCTTACTTTGGGAGAGTAGGCTTTTAGACGCTTGACGTGACACTCGGCTCTCGCGGCCCGTGCGCCCATAGCCACGCGAAATCACGCCCGGCTGCAATCCCCGCGCCTGCAAATGCTTGACGAGCGCCATCACCAAAGGAGTTTTCCCGGCACCGCCCGCCACCACATTGCCCACCACCACCACGGGAACGCCAAAGCGCTCGGAAGCCAGCCAGCCCCTTGCGTACAGGACGCGGCGCAGCCACACCAGCAGGCCATGAAACTGCGCCAGTGGCCAGAGCAGGCAGGCGAGCCAGCCCCGCGCCAGCCAGGCTTTGAGCAAAAGTTGTTTC
>CAIYKK010000393.1 GCA_903926695.1 uncultured Burkholderiales bacterium | reverse complement strand
GAAGCTATCAACCGTCTCCAACTTCGGCCAAATGTCAGTGTTTAGGGGCGGGTGAGCCAATCAGCGCGCTTGTCTTTAGAGTGTTGTGAACTATTGAAAATCATTGAAAATCAATAGGTTACGAGCATTTTCAGGCTCACGGCTGGCTTCAAAAGCCATCCTCAGCGCAGAGCGGGCCTTCATGCTGGCGGCCTCTTGGGGTGTGTTTTCCAAGGCATCCCAGACGCTGGCGAAGCGTTGTTTGTCGGGTTGTGGCGCAGCATGGCCTTCCACGTGTTCAATGGCCTGCAGCAGGCCACGCTTGATACTGCTGAATGCTTTGTTCATGCGGACTCCGCTCAGGCGTGACTCTGCACCCAGCTTTTCAAGGCGTCATTGATGCGGGTTTGCCAGCCATCGCCCGACGCCTTGAATTTCTGGATGATTTCCGTATCCAGGCGCAGCGTGACTTGCGTTTTGGCACCGCTGCCCAGCGGGCGGCCACGGCGCGCCAGCGGCTTGACCTGCTGCCACTGGGCATCCGTAAAAGGCATCGCGTCAGGGTCAGCCATCGCCGCAGCCGTGATGGCGGCATCCTCTGCGGGTGTTGGCTGAATGGTTCCGGCTTTAAGTTTCGGCATATCGTTTCACCTCTCGGCTGTTGGCTTTTCTCAGGCTGATGATGCGGCGCTCTGTCGGTTGCTCTGGCGGGCGATCCACAAACACCAAGGCCACGATGCGCAGACCGATGTAGCCCAACGCCACCATGCGGGCCTCGTGATAGTCGCGGCGCGTGTCAGCCCAGACCACTGCGGTTTCCCATTCAAAACCCACGGCATCCAACAATGAAAAGCCATGTTTTGCCAGATTGGAAGCGTCTTTGGCAGGGTCAAACGTCACATTCATGATTTATTGTAGTTACCTTTATTCAGGATACAAGGCTTATTTGGCGTTGTGGTGTTTCAGCCGTTGACCACGCGAAGCGCACCGTGCGCGGCGCTGGCATCAAACAAAAACGCGTGCCATGCAATGCCTCAAATCGCCAGCGGGTCCACATCAATCGCCCAGCGCACCAAACTTTTGAACTCGGCCTGCCGCCGGGTTTCGGACAGCACCGGCTGCCACGCGGCCAGAAAGCGTTGCAGTGCCATGCGCGAGGCGCTTTCAACCAGCATCTGGGCGCGCTCGATGTTGGCCACGCGCTGAATCGTCATCGGCACCGCCGGGTAGGGCGTGACATGGGCGGCACCGGGCAGTTCCTGCGCCTGGGCGGCCAGAGCGGCGGCATTTAAAAACCCCTGCGCGACTTCCTGCGTTTTGGCTTCGGCGCGAATCAGCGCCGAAAAGCCGAACGGCGACAGGCCCGCCATTTCGCGCTCTATCAGTTCCTGCTTGGCAAAATCGGGGTAGTCGTGGCGCTTGAGCGCGTCAAACAGCGGATGCTCGGGGTGAAAGGTTTGCACCCACATTTCGCTAGTCTCGCTGTAGCGGGCGTCGCGCCCGGCGCGGCCTGCCGCCTGCATCAACAGGCTAAACAGCCGTTCGGCGGCGCGGAAATCGCTGGAAAACAGCGCGCCGTCCGGGTTGACGGCAGCCACCAGCGTGATGTGGCGAAAGTCGTGCCCCTTGGCAATCATTTGTGTGCCGACCAGCACATCGACTTCGCCCTGATGCACGCTGGCTAATTGGGCTTCGAGTGCGCCCTTGAGCCGCGTGCTGTCAGCGTCGATGCGGCTGATGCG
>CAIYKK010000392.1 GCA_903926695.1 uncultured Burkholderiales bacterium | reverse complement strand
GCCAATGGCCAGGCCCAGCGTCACCATGGCCGTGCCGCCGTAGCTGATGAAGGGCAAAGGAACGCCCACCACCGGCAAGATGCCGCTGACCATGCCCATGTTGACAAAGGCATAAGTGAAAAAAATCATCGTCAACGCGCCGGCCAGCAGCCGCGAAAACAGGGTGGGCGCGCCCATGGCAATGGCCAGCCCGCGAAAAATCAAAAAGATAAAACCAACAATCAGCAGCAAAGTGCCGATCAGGCCGAACTCCTCCGAGAAGGCGGCAAAAATAAAGTCGGTGGTGCGCTCGGGAATGAACTCCAGATGCGTCTGCGTCCCGGCCATAAAACCCCGGCCAAACACGCCGCCCGCGCCAATGGCAATCATGCCCTGAATGATGTGAAAACCCTTGCCCAGCGGATCACGCGAAGGGTCGAGCAGCGTGCAGATGCGCTGCTGCTGGTAGTCGTGCAGGATGGGCCAACGGTTGCCGTCAGCGCACAACTGCGGCTCGTACCAGACAACCAGAAAAATGCCCACCAGCCCCAGCAGCACCGGCGGCAGGATCAGCTTCCAGCTCAGCCCGGCGAAAAAAATCACCGCCAGACCAGCGGCCAGCACCAACAGGGCTGTGCCCAGATCGGGCTGCTTCATGATCAGCCCGACGGGCACCGCCAGCAGCGCCAGGGCGGCAGCAAAGTCGAGCGGGCGCAACTGGCCTTCGCGCTTTTGGAACCACCAGGCCAGCATCAGCGGCATGGCGATTTTCAGGATTTCGCTGGGCTGGATCACCACCCCGACGTTGAGCCAGCGCTTGGCGCCCTTTTTGGTGATGCCAAAAATCAGCACCGCCACCAGCAGCGTCACGCCGACAAGGTACAGCGGCACGGCAAAGCGCATCAGGCGCTGGGGCGGAACCTGCGCCACCACAAACATGATGAAACCGGCAATCAGCATGTTGCGGCCATGATCGGCAAAGCGCGTGCCGTGGTCATAGCCGGACGAATACATGATGAGCAGGCCAGCGCACACCAGCAGAAAAACGGCAAACGCCAGCAGCCCGTCAAAGCCCTGCAGCAGGGGAAGCGTTCGCCTGTAAAGCGAGGGTTTGTTGAAAGAAGCGGTAGCCATGAGCGCAATTATCTGTCAGCGCGTTTTAAGCCGGCCCGCCGGTATCATCGCTTGCCCTTGTAGTTTGGGCGGTCTCTGGCGCGGCGGCCCAGTGCGCTTACCATTGCGCCATGCCCACCACCCACCTGATTTACCTGCCCGGCATTTTGAAATTCCTCGCGCTGGCCTGAGCCGGGCAAGACTGGCGCAGCCGTCCTTTTCGTCTTCCGGGCAATCACGACATAGCGGCTGCACCCAGGTCGCCTGATTACACTAGCCGCAAGCCGCTCAAGGCAAACTCCCCCCGCTCAACGAGCTAAAAATCAGGCTAAAGGATTCCGTAGTGTTTGTATTGTTTGAAGAAACCGGCAAATTTCTGGCCGGCCGGATTTTGTCCGAAGCCGACAGCTCGCTGCAGGTCGAGCTGGACTCGGGCAAGCGCGTCAAGGTCAAGGCAGCCAACGCGCTGCTGAAGTTTGAAAAACCCGCGCCCGCCGCGCTGATCGCCGCCGGTCAGCAAGTGAGCCAAGAGATTGAACTGGACCTGGCCTGGGAATTCGCCAGCGACGAGGAATTTGGCTTTGCCGATCTGGCCCGCGAGTACTTCAGCGCCGACGCCAGCAAGCCCGCCTCGGTCGAACAACAAGCTGCCGCGCTGTTCCGGCTGTACGACGCGCCGCATTATTTCCGCCGCGCAGGCAGGGGTCGGTTTAAAAAAGCCCCGCCCGAAATCCTGCAGCAGGCGCTCGCCGCGATTGAAAAGAAGCAGCAAATCACCGCGCAAATCGCCGCCTGGGCTGACGAACTCGGGCGCGGCCAGTGCCCGGAGGCTATCCGCGAGCAGCTGTACAAAATCCTGTTCAAGCCGGACAAAAACAGCGCCGAATACAAAGCCGTGGTCGATGCCTCCCGCGCCACGCACACCGCGCCGCTGGAGTTGCTGCAAAAAGCCGGGGCGATCACCTCGGCTTACCAGTTCCACTGGAAGCGCTTTTTGTTTGAGAACTTCCCCAAGGGCACCGGCTTTCCGGCCCTGCAGGCGCCGCCGGTCAAGGACGAATTGCCGCTGGCCGCTGTGCAGGCGTTTTCGATTGACGACTCCAGCACCACCGAGATTGACGATGCGCTGTCCGTCAGCGGTCTGGGCAGCGGCACCATCACGCTGGGGGTTCACATCGCCGCGCCGGGTCTGGCCGTGCAGCCGGGCAGCGCGATTGACGCCGTCGGGCGCGCCCGCATGTCCACCGTCTATATGCCCGGCTACAAGCTGACCATGCTGCCCGACGACATCGTGCAAAACTACACGCTGCAGGAAGGGCG
>CAIYKK010000391.1 GCA_903926695.1 uncultured Burkholderiales bacterium | reverse complement strand
GTCGGCGCAAGCCGATGCGGTCGGGCATGGCCGTCCAGTAGTGGGAATCCCCGCCATTCATGGCGGGGAGGATGTCAACCATTTTGAAATCAGACCAGCGTCACGCCCGTCCTGGACTGCACAAACTCACGCGTCACGCCGGGTGCCAGTTCCACCAGTTTCAAACCTTCGGGCGTCACGTCCATCACGGCCAGGTCGGTGATGATGCGGTCCACCACGCCCACGCCGGTCAGCGGCAGCGTGCATTTGGGCAGAATTTTCAGATCTTCCGTGCCGTCGCGCTTTTTGGCGACATGCTCCATCAGGATGATGACGCGCTTCACGCCCGCCACCAGGTCCATCGCGCCGCCCATGCCTTTGACCATCTTGCCCGGAATCATCCAGTTGGCCAGATCGCCCTGCTCGCTCACCTGCATGGCGCCGAGGATGGACAGGTTGATCTTGCCGCCGCGAATCATCGCAAAGCTCTCATGGCTGCCGAAAATCGACGAGCCGGGCAGCGTGGTCACGGTCTGCTTGCCCGCGTTAATCAGGTCGGCATCGACTTGATCTTCGGTCGGAAACGGGCCAATGCCGAGCATGCCGTTTTCCGACTGCAGCCAGACTTCCTTGTCGCCGGTGAAATTGGCCACCAGCGTCGGAATGCCGATGCCGAGGTTCACATAAAACCCGTCTTCGAGTTCCTGGGCGGCGCGTGCCGCCATTTGGTCTTGGGTCCACGGCATGGTTCAGGCTCCTGCTTTTTCGGTAAGGGTACGTTTTTCGATGCGTTTTTCGGGGTGCGGATTATGCACGATGCGATGCACGTAAATGCCCGGCAGATGCACTTCATCGGGCACCATCGTCCCGGTTTCGACGATTTCTTCGACTTCAACGATGCAAATCTTGCCCGCCATTGCCACGGCGGGGTTGAAGTTGCGCGCCGTCAAGCGGAACTGCAGGTTGCCGGACATGTCAGCGCGGTGCGCCTTGACCAGCGAGACTTCGGGCGTCAAGGCGTGTTCCATCACGTAGGTTTCGCCGTCAAATTCGCGCAGTTCCTTGCCTTCGGCAACCAGGGTGCCGACGCCGGTTTTGGTGAAAAAGGCCGGAATGCCTGCGCCGCCAGCGCGCAGCTTTTCAGCCAGCGTGCCTTGGGGCGTGAATTCCAGTTCCAGCTCGCCCGCGAGGAACTGGCGCTCGAATTCTTTGTTTTCGCCGACATAGGACGAAATCATTTTTTTGATCTGGCGCGTTTCCAGCAGCTTGCCCAGGCCAAAGCCATCAACGCCCGCATTATTGGAAATCACCGTCAAATCTTTCACGCCGGAATCGCGCAGCGCGTCAATCAGCGCCTCGGGAATGCCGCACAGGCCGAAGCCGCCGACGGCCAGCAACTGGCCGTCCCTGACCACGCCCTTGAGCGCTTCTTCGGCAGAGGGAAAAAGTTTTTTCACAAAATAACTCCTTGTTTCAATTAAGTCGCCAAAAGGCCGGTTGCGCGCCTTGACAGTTCCTGACGATACTACGTATTCAGGTACGTAGTTTTTCTTAAAGGGTCAACCCGTCTGGATTACCAGCTGGCTTTTGATCTGGCGCCGGTGGGGCTGGTGCTCTCGCGCAACCGCGCTATTGTCGATTGCAACCAGCACCTGTGCGAGATGTTTGGTGCCAGCCGGGCGCAGCTGGTCGGCCAGTCTTTTCAGATTCTCTACCCCAGCGCCGACGAGTACGAGCGCATCGGCGTGCGCCTGCTGCTGATCATGAATGCCACCGGCGTTTATTCGGACAACCGCATCATGAAGCACGTTGATGGCCGCCTCAAGGGCGAAACTTTCTGGTGCCATGTGACCGGCCGGGCGCTGAACCGGAGCGCGCCGCACGAGGCGGGCATCTGGACGTTTGAAGACCTGAGCGCCAGCCGCCCGGTGACGGCCAAACTGACCGCCCGAGAGCGCGAGGTAGCGGAGCACCTGATGCGCGGCATGACCTCCAAGGAAATCGGCCGCGCGCTCGGCATCAGCCACCGCACGGTGGAGATTTACCGGGCGCGGCTGATGCGCAAGTTTCAGGCCTCGACGGCGGCCGCGCTGGTGCATAGACTGATGGCGGGGTGAATTTTTCGGCAAAGTTCAGAGACTATGGAATTTAGATTTTTCAAAAAGTTGGTATCAAAAATTAAAAATTTATACATCAAATACCATAGAATGGTACGACAAATTTTTTACATGAAAGATCATCATGGCGAGAAAAGAGTTGACGAAAGATGAGCTTGAAATTCACAAGAACGCAATAGCAAGTAACATCAAAAAAGACTTCATCAAGAAGGATATTTCTTACCAAAATGCGGCTGAAATGAAATTTTTAGCAGGCTACCGGCGCCAAACCGCTTCAACGCAAAGTGAAGTACGAACAATTCTCCGAACAGACTTCAACGCAAGCATTGTCGCTGTCGGTGATGGTCAAGTAGCAATAGTCAAGCGACGAGAACAAACCTGAGCGTACCTCCGCGTCCCTTGCTGAGTGAAGTAGTTCAGGAAGTGGACGCAGAGCACGTTAGCGGGGTGAGCCGCTAACGTGCTCTTTTCTTCGCTTCGTGAGTTGGCGCCAAGTTCATCACGCTTTTTTGACGCCCTCGACCACCTCGG
>CAIYKK010000390.1 GCA_903926695.1 uncultured Burkholderiales bacterium | reverse complement strand
GCCTGCCGCGCGGATGACGCTGACCATCCGGTGCCAGCCGACAGCGCTGACCTAGGCCCCCGCCATGCTCTTGCGCAGGGTGGCAATGGCCGTCTTCACCACATCCTGCGCCAGCATGGCTTCGACCCGGTAACCCATGCGCTGGCTGCCATCGGGCAGTGTTTGCAGCGGAAAGTTGGCATGCGTCTGGTTGATCAACGCCAGCCGAGGCTGCTGGGTCAAAAAAGCCAGTCGCTTGCGGCGCACGGTGCGCGCCAGCGCCGCCTCCCACTGGCCCAGCACTTCATGGCGCAGGCGCTGCAGGTCATCGCCGCCCATTGGCAGGCTGCTGGCAGGCATGCGCACCTCAACGCCATTCAGCCAGCGCAGCGCCTCGCCGGGCGTCACCCATAGCTGCTGCAGCCCTTGCTGCCGCGTAAAACGCAAGGCATGCTGAAACAAAGCCTCCTGCGTGAGTCGGCGGCCCAATAAATGCGCTGCCCGATGGGTTTGCGTTGCGCTCTGCAGCGTCTGCGCGTCCCCCACGCCGTCTTGCAGACTCAGGCGGGCCGACAAATCAATCACGGGCGAAAGCTGCTCCTGCGCCGCAAAGTTCACCGCCAGCTGGCCAAACGCCGCCTCGCGCGCCGCGTCATGCACCGGGATTTGCAAGCCCAGCGCGTCAATGCCTTCGCGCAGCGTGACTGGCACGACCATGCTTTGCACCGGCATGCCTTCACGGCTCAGGGTTTCCAGCCAGGTTTGCACGTACTCGGCCTTCACGCCAAACACATACAGGGTTTCGCCCCGTTCAATGCCTTCCGGGTGCGGCCCCAGCGCCGGAACAAAACTGGCGCGTTTGAGCCGCCCGCCCACGCCAGCGAGCCGCACGCCACGGCCAAACAGCTGAATGACCTGTGTGCCCGCATTGCGGCCAATCTGCAGCAGCCCCAGCGTGCTGACCCGAAAACTCGACCAGCCTTCGATGAACTTGCGCGAGCCGATCAAAAATTTCACTTCCGGCAAATCGTCCAGCCTGGCGAACAATGAGCCCGTCAGCGGATCGGCGTCCTCCACCGTCACGCCTGCCGTGCGCAGCGCTTCGGCCAGCTTGGGCGCATCGCCCACGTAGGCGGTGCCAAACCAGCGATCCGCCTCGGCGCCCGGTAGGCGAATGCCCAGCTCGTCCTTGGACAGCGCACGCACCGCCAGCTGGCCTTGCCCGCCAAACAGGTCGGCGCACATCTGCGCATGCAGCGCGCCAGCGCCCAGCGCTCGTTCGTTTTGCAAATCCAGCTGCGCGGAAAACAGCGCCTGTTGCAGCGGGCTGGCCACGTCGAGCACCTTGGCCAGCAGCTCTGTGGCCAGCGGCGCATCAGCCGCAAAGCGCGCCAGAAAGGCCAGCACCTGCACCACATCCTGGCTCTTGCCGGTCACGCTCTGGCCAACGAACACCGCCAGCGGCGCACTGAGTCGGTAGCGCTGCGCCCTGGCCGCATCCGCCCGGAAGTAATTGACCTGCCGCCAGAACGCCACCAGCGCGGCGGTCAGCACCACGTCCTGCGCGTGGCCGTCGCGTGTGACCAGGCTGCGCGGGCTTTTGCCAAAACCGTCGTTGTGAAAGCGCCGGTAGCCGTAGTCAAACACCGTGCAGCGCGCATAGTCGTTGAAGAAAAACGCGTCGCCATCGGCAATCTGGGCAAACGTGGCCGAGTATTCAAACTCGAACCCCGGCACGCCTTCGACCGGAAACTGCGCATGCGTGCCCGCCAGCGCCTGCCTGCGCGCCCGAAAGGCCGACTCGTCGCCCGAACTGCTTTTGCCGCCCTTGTGCCCCTCGTCCACCAGCAGCAAATTGGGGCCGGGGTACTGGTCGGTGCAGACCGAAACGCCTTCTTTGATGCGGATGCGGCCCTCGGCGTTTTCGGGCAGGTACAGCTTGGTGAGTTCCGTCACCTCCAGCGTGCGCCCCAGCGTGATCTCGTCCAGGCCGCTCATCACCAGTTCGCGCTTGTGCTGGACCGAGAGCGTCTCGTTCGGCGTCAGCAGCAGCACGCGCTGGGGCGCCTGGCCCAGAATCCCGGCGGCGTGGCGCAAAAACTGCAAGGTGTTGAGGTGCAGCATCAACGTCTTGCCGCTGCCCGTGGCCATCCACAGCGCCAGCCGGTTGAGCTCGGCGGGCTGCACCGGTGGCAGATAGTCAAAATGAAGCTCGCGCAGCGCGTTCAGGCTGCCCGCCAGCGCGGCCCGTCCGCCGGGCGCGGCCAGCTTGACCAGGTACAGCTCGACAAACAACGCCGCCAGCCACTGGAAATGTGTCAAGGCAAAACGCTCGCCGGTGGCCGCTTCGCGTGCGCTGGCTATGCCTTCCCAGTCGGCCATGAAAGCGCGTTCGGCCTGGGCCAGCGTGTCGGCCTGGACGCGCCTGCCGCTGCCCGCGCCCTGAAATGACAGCACCGCCGCCAGCCGCGCCGAAGCGCCCGGCGCGCCCGAGGCACCGCCATCGGGCGCGTCCTTGACCCGTTCGAGCAGTTCGCTGTAGCGCCCGCCCAGCTCGTCGGCCAGCCAGCGCACCAGCAGCAAGCTGCGGTCAAAGCGCTGGGTTTGGCGGGATGTTTGTCGTGCGGAAGTGGCCATCAGCGTGCCCGCTCCATCATCCGTTCGGCCAGCAGGGCGTCGATGCTGGTGGCGCGCTGGCCCACGGGCCAGAAGGCGGCGCGGTTGTGCAGCACGTCCGCGTAATCGGCCAGGGGCCGCCCGAACGCGGTTGGCACCGCCTGCGCCAGCCAGTCGTATTCGGCTTGGGCCGCTGCTTGACTGCGCTCATCGTCCACCGTGCGCAGCCACAGCAGCACAGGCTTGGGGTTTGGTGCGCCACGCGCCAGCTCGCTGGCCCGCACGGCCTCCATCAACTGGTGGCGCTGGCCTTGCGCATCGGTCAGCTCGCGCTGCCTTTTGGGCGCCAGGCCCAGCAACAGGCGGGCGGTTTCCAGCAGGTCCACCGTCACCCGCCGCTCGCCCGTGGACTCGTGCAGCGTGAGCTGGTAGTCGAACGGCGCACACAGCGTGGGGGTGGACAGGCAGACCGCCGCCTCGGCGCTGTCCTGGCCGACGGCGTCCATCAGCCAGTAGCGCAGCAGGTGGGCCTGTTCGTCATGCGCCACCAAATCCATGAACAGTTGCGCCGACGGGGTTTGCGCGGCAGCCATATTTTGTTCAAGATCGAGCGCATTCAGGCTGTCTTCATAACGCTCCAGCCGCAGCACGCGCACCAGCGGCAGGGTGCGGCGGCTCCAGTGCCCGGCGTCGTCCGCGTCGCTGTGCTGCACGGTGTCTTTGGGCGCGCCGTCTTTCCACTCGGGCGCGGTCATCACCTTGGCGATGCGCGGCAGCGTCACGGTGTCGAAATATTCGCCCTGCTCGACCAGCAGGAACTTGCGCGCCCCGCCGTCTTCGCGGTTGAGGTTGATGACGGCGTGGCCGGTGGTGGCCGAACCGGCGAAGAAGTCGAGGGTGATGGATGAGGCGTTACTGGCACCAGCGACATAAATGCTGTCCTGAACGGCATGAATGGATTTGGGGTAAGAGAACGGTGACTTGCCGAACAGCTTTTTCAGCAATGCGGTGCCGTGCTCTGTGGCGCTGTATTTGGCGTCGAACCACGAAGTGACGGCGACCACGCCTTCCTCGTTGGGACGGCGTTTGTAATAAACGTAGTTTTTACCGCTTCGGTCCTTGCGAACCGCTATGTCCTTCATGCAATTGAGGACTTTTTCGGTGCTCCAGCGCCAGGTTTTCTCATTGTCTTTGTCGTCAATTGGCCAAGTGGTCACTTCGTCTGAATTTGGTTGGTCCTCGAAAAGCCACTCTTCCAATTCGGCATCCCAGGTCATTTTTGGAATCCGCACTGTGGAGTCGGAAACGTAGAGTGGATAAAACAAAGCGCGGCGGGCGCTCCTGTCTGAGTTTGAGCCTTCACGCCGAAGATTTCGCCATTCAAACGCGCTTTCGTTATCCAACTCAGAAAAGCGGGCAACCTGGTCCTCGGTAGGATTCATCTTGCCGATAACCGCAGCAGGCGAACGGCCTACGAAATGAATATATTCGTGCGAGACAGAAAACCCGGCCTTGGTGGGGCGGCCTGACGGATTGGCGCGCAGGGCAACGGTGCCCAAAATGGTGTCGGGGTAATCGTGTTCGAGTTGAAGCCGCAAAGCAGCGTTTTCCGCATCGTCAATCGCAATGCACAGCACACCGTTTTTCTGCAAGATTTCCATCGAGCAATGCACGCGCCGCTCCATGAGCGACAACCAGCTCGATTCTCGAAAACCATTCTTGTAGTCGATGGGCGAGGCATCTGTGTTGTACGGCGGATCAATGTAAATGCACTTGACCCGCTCGCGGTAGGCCGGCTCCAGCGTGCGCAGCGCGGCGTAGTTGTCGGCGTGGAGCAGTTCGCCGCCCAGCGCGGCTTCTAGGTTGTCAAAGCAGGCCAGCACCCGCGCCTTGAAACCGGCGCTGAAATGCCGGGTGTGCAGCGGCAGGTGCGGGTAAGCGGCCAGCAGTTTTGCGCCGTCGGGTTTTTTGCTCTTGGCTGTGGTTTTCTGCCCGACCCAGTCGGCCCATTCCTGGGCCTGCGCGGCGTTGCCAGCGGCCTCGGCCAGCAGTGTTTGGCCGTCTTCAGCGCCCTCGCGCGCCAGCCAGCTGCACTGCACCAGATAGTCGGCCTGCAGCACGAACTTGCGCTTTTCAAACAACGTGGCCTGAAAGCGCTCGATCTGGTCCAGAAAGGCGATCAGGTCCAGCGCAATCTGGCGCACGAGGTTGAACTTGGCGCGCAGGCGCGGCAGTTCGCTGTCGGGCGCGTCCCAGACCTGCACAAATTCGTGTTTGAGGTACACGTCAAGCTCGCCGCGCAAAAACTCGCCCAGCTGCGGATGCACAAAAAAGTCGCTGGTGTTTTTGCGCACAAAGCGCCGGGCGTTGCTGGCCAGCAGCAGCGGCTCCAGGCCATCGGGGCGTTGGGCGGCGCTGAAGTCGCTGCCAGCCAGCCAGGCGTTGAGTACGCGCTCTTGCAGGCTGGCGCCTTCGGTGGCGGGGGTTTCGTCCTCGGTTTCAGCAGAAGTGTCGTCCTGGTCTTCGTCTTTGGGGCGCGCTGTGCTTTTGTTTTTATAACGTCGGTTTTCGGCATCGGTGGCGGCGCGCCATTGCCAGAGCAGCTCAAAGCCGCCATCGACCGTTTGCACGCGGGCCGGAAAAAAGTGCCGGGCGCTGCCTTTGGCGTTGTCTTTTTCGATTTCGGCGCGCTCCAGGGTAAAACGCACCTCGTGCGCGCCGTCCTTGTAGGCGTAGCGGGCAAAAAGCTCGCCGCTTTTGACGTAATGGCTGCCTTTGGTGGCCCAGTGAAAATGCGTGTCCTGCCCGTTGTAGGGCACAGCGTAAGCGGCGCTGCCGCCGCGCCGGGCACGGGGAATGAAGTCGCCGTCGTCCCAATAGCGGGCAAAAAAGGTGTGCAGGTGGTAGTAGCTGTTGTCGGCCTCGGTGCGGGCCAGCGCGTGCCCGCTGGCGTGGGCCAGTTCGTCAGTCCAGACGGCGATGCGGGCTGGCAGCGCATCGTCGAGGTAGGCCAGCACTTGGGCGCGGCGGTAGTTCAGGATGCGGTAAATGCCAAAGTCGAGTTCGGCCAAATCAAGTTTAAGGATGCTCTGCTTGAGCAGGTTTAAAAAGCGTTGTTGCGCGCTGGAGCCTGAAGAGGCGGGAATATTGACCATGCGGGATTGTCGGTGAAGCGTTGCGCGTTGAGCATGAAGTGGCGCTGTTTGGCGGCGCAATCGGACTTGCTGCGTGAATCTCGGGTCAATACAGCCCGCGCACCCGCGCCTGCAGCCGCGCCAGCCCGAGCAGCGCGTCGGTGTACGGCGTAGCCACGCCGGTGAGCTGGCCCAGCTCGCGCACCGCGCCGACCAGCGCGTCCAGCTCCACCGGCCTGCCGCTTTCCACATCCTGCAGCATTGACGTTTTAAAAGGGCCGAGCTTGCGCGTGATGTTGTGGCGGTCTTCGGGCTGCTGCGCAATCGCAATGCCGATGCGTGCGCCGATTTCTTTGGCTTCAAACATCACGCTGGAGATAAAACCGCGCACCAGATCGTCGTTCATGATCAGGTCGGTGGTCGCGCCGGTCAGGGCGCTGACCGGGTTCACCGTCATGTTGCCCCAGAGCTTGAACCAGATGTCGTTTTGAATCTGCTCGGACACTTGCGCCTGGAAACCAGCTTTTTGGAGCAGCGCGGCCAACTGGTACACGCGCCCGGTTTTTTCGCCCGACGGCTCGCCCAGAATCAGGCCGTTGCCAAAATGGTGGCAAATCAACCCCGGTTCCTGCACCGAGCAGCCCGCATGCACCACGCAGCCGACGATGTTCCGGGCGGGAATCGCCCGCGCCAGTTCGCCCGCCGGATCGACGCAAGTCAGGCGGGTTCCGGCCAGCGCGCCGCCAAAGCTTTGCAAAAACCACCACGGCACGCCGTTCATGGCCGTCAGCACGATGGTGTCTGGCCCCAGCAGCGGCGCGATCTGGCGGGCGACTTCGGGCAGCGACGGCGCTTTCACCGCCAGCACGACCAAATCCTGCACGCCCAACTCCGCTGGCGAAGCGCTGGAAGCGACGGCTTGCGAGGTGACGGCGGCGTGACCTTCGCGCAGCCGCAGGCCGTGCAACTGCAGCGCGTCCAGCGTTGCGCCGCGCGCCACCACGCTGACGCTGCAGCCCGCACGGGCCAGCGCGCTGGCAATCCAGCCACCAATGGCGCCTGCGCCGTAAATACACACTTTCATGGGTTTTCGCGTGAAACCCCGACCTTCAGGCCGGGGAGATAGAGCGCCGACTGCACAGCAGCCGTTACCCCTTGGACTTACCTAAATCACGCTTGCCTTTCTTTGAGTCCGTTGTAGGCTTGTCTCCTGAGAATCTGTTTCAGCTTGGAAACAGGCTTTTAATAATACCTACCCTGCAAAATGGCAGGAATTTCAGGGGATTAGGCTGTTCGTACCCGCTTGCCAATTTAATGAAATTTCAGACAATCCATGCGATCAAATGTCAAATGCTTTCCAGGTCGTGCATCCTTCTTTCAATCCGCCTTCAGGCAAGCAAACGGGCCAGCCCAGTGTGTATCGCCATACTTTCCCTCACCCTTTACCCGCAACAAAACAAAGTCCACTGTGCTGCCAGCCAAGACGGAGACAGCAAGAGCGCCGGGGTGGGCCATGCGGTCCATCAATTCAAGCACCGCTGGGAGTGCCATGTTTTGTCCCTGCTGTGGCTTGAAGGGCAAGTCGGGCACTCCCTGACGGACAGTGTTTTGCAGCAAAGCCTGCGGCAAAAAGGCCAGGCCAAGGACTTGAACCGGACGCAACTGCAGCGCCTGTTTGCCTCATTGAATGAGTTTTTAAGCCGATTGCCCGGCCAGCCCCTGCGCCTGCACACCGCGCCCCGGCAAGTCACGGTTGGCCCCTGGGCGCTGATCTGCACGGCGCCTGTGCGCTTTCATGACGCTGAAGCCAAGCCTGTGGCTCAAACCGGTTCAGCCCAGTGGCCGTATCCGCTTTTATTGAAGCCGAAAAATGCAAGCCAGGGCAGGCTGGACACCACCTGCGTCGATACCCTGCACCAGTTGCTGTCCGGGCTTTTGATTGCTGACGCTTTTTCGGTCAATGGCGACTACGCGGAAGCCATCGAGACGCTGCAAGCGGTTTACCAGCTGCCGCTGACAGCGGAGGCAGCCTGCCTCGTCTGGCTGCGCGAGGCCGTGTGGCAAAAGCGTCTGGGGCACTTTGATGCAGCGCGGCACCTGACCAGGCAGATATTGGCCAACCCACCGCCGCTTGACCCGGCGCAGCTCAGCTATGCCCGCTTTTTGTTGCAGCGCATTGATTACGACGAAGCGCCCGCCCACAACCACGCCAGCCTGTGGCATAGCGTGACCCTGCCCGATGCCATGCAGGGTGTTGATGGCCGCGTTTTGCCAGACTGGCACAACCTGCGCGCTCTACTGGCCCGCAGGCGCTTGCTGGATTTGCCGCAGGCGCATGCCCGTGTGCAGGCGGGCGAGACGGGGCCGGACAGCCCCTCTGCACTCCATGAGGGCGCGCTGAATCATTTTCAGAGCGCCCTCTATTGGCTGCTGCAGCAGCGCGACTGGGGTTGCCTGCTTGGTTATGTGTTGAACACCGCGTTTCACTTGCAATGCGTGCTGCCTTTGGGTCTGGCCACTGTCAGCCAAGTATTTGACTGGCATCGCTTGTGCCTGAGCTATGGCTATAAATTGGACTTGGCGCAGGACAGCGGCTGGGAGTTTATTTTTTTAGGCGAATTCTGGCTGGACAACCATGCTGAACTGGCCGCCCGCAGCCTGGCAGCTCCCCTGACGCATACCGTGGATGACGCCCACCCCAGCCAGCAGGCCTTTTACACCAAGGCGCTCGAAAAACTGAAGAAGTGCGCCGACCCCAGGCAACTCGTCATCATGTGGATTTTGTATGGCCGTTTTGTGGCCCGTCACCTGCTCCCGCCAAGCCCCACGGGCACCCAATCCGCCAAAAGAGTCGTGCTGGCAGCAAGCATTCAGGATGCCATCGCGGCTTTGCTGGACCACCACCCCAAGTTGCTCAAAGTCCTGCAGGAAGAGGGCTATGCGGCTTGGTTGCCTGCTGGCCCAATGTCATTACGCTAAGCCTCAACGATAAGCCTTTCGAGGTCGCCGGGAAGCGCCAATCGTGTGTTTTTTGGGAAACATGCGTCCTGGCCGTAGTGCCTGAACAAGGTGCCAGTGCGCAGGTCTTGGGTTTACAACACCAGGTCGGTGGTGGCCAGGCTGTTCACCCCGGTCAGCACAATCGCAAACTCCGCAGCCGTATCGGCATCGGTGCTGCCGTACAGGATGTGATTGACCGCATCAAAGCGCAGCTTGGCCGTGGCGTTGCCGCTGAACGCCGCCGTGCCTAGGTAGCTAAAGGCCTGGTCGCCTGCCAGCGCCGTGTTGGCATCCACACCCTGCAGGTCGATCTTGTCGGCCTCGCTGGTGTGGAAGT
>CAIYKK010000389.1 GCA_903926695.1 uncultured Burkholderiales bacterium | reverse complement strand
GGGGTTGAGCAACCCTTTGGCATCAAAAGCGCGCTTGACGCCGAACATCTGCTCGTTTTCTGCCGCTGAAAACTGGACGCACATCGAGTTGAGCTTTTCCACGCCCACGCCGTGCTCGCCGGTGATGGTGCCACCCATCGCGACGCTGGTTTCCAGAATGTCCGCGCCGAACAGCTCGCAGCGGTGCAGCTGGTCCGCGTCATTCGCGTCGAACATGATGAGCGGGTGTAAATTGCCGTCGCCCGCGTGAAAGACGTTGGCGCAGCGCAGGCCGTATTTGATTTCCATCTCGGCAATGGCCAGCAGGATGTCGGCCAGGCGCTTGCGCGGAATGGTCGAATCCATGCACATGTAATCGGGGCTGATGCGCCCCGAGGCCGGAAAGGCATTTTTGCGCCCGCTCCAGAAGCGCAGCCGCTCGGCCTCGTTCTGGCTGACGGTGATGGCCGTGGCGCCGTAGCGCGCCAAGACCGCGCTCATGCGGCCAATTTCTTCCTCGACTTCTTCGGGCGTGCCGTCGGACTCGCAGAGCAAAATCGCCGCCGCGCTCAGGTCGTAACCGGCGTGAACAAAGTCTTCCACCGCCGCCGTCATCGGCTTGTCCATCATTTCCAGCCCGGCGGGAATGATGCCCGCCGCAATCACGCCCGCCACCGCGTCGCCCGCCTTGCGCAGGTCGTCAAAGCTGGCCATGATGCAGCGCGCCAGCTGCGGCTTGGGGATGAGCTTGACGGTGACTTCGGTGGTCACGGCCAGCATGCCTTCGCTGCCGATCAGCACGGCCAGCAGGTCGTAGCCGGGCGCGTCCAGCGCGTCGCCGCCGAACTCGACCTCGTCGCCCTCGATGGTGAAGCCTTTGACTTTGAGCACGTTATGCACCGTCAGGCCGTATTTCAGGCAATGCACGCCGCCGGAGTTCTCGGCGACGTTGCCGCCAATCGTGCAGGCGATCTGGCTGGACGGGTCGGGCGCGTAGTACAGGCCAAAAGGCGCGGCGGCTTCGGAAATCGCCAGGTTGCGCACGCCGCCCTGGACGACGGCGGTGCGGCTGGCCGCGTCGAGTTTCAAAATTTTGTTGAACTTGGCCAGCGACAGCGTCACGCCCAGCTTGTGCGGCATCGCCCCGCCCGACAGCCCCGTGCCCGCGCCGCGCGCCACCACCGGCACATCGAGCGTGTGGCAGGTTTTTAAAACGGCCTGCACTTCGGCATAGGTTTCGGGCAGGGCGACGGCCAGCGGGCGCTCACGGTAAGCGGTCAGGCCGTCGCATTCGTAGGGCGTGGTGTCTTCCGGGGTGTAAAGCAGCGCGTGCGCGGGCAGCACGGCCTGCAGGGCACGCACCACCTGCGCCTGGCGCCCGGCGCGTTCGAGGGAAGAGAGTTCGGGCGGGGAGGTGGGGGCGTTCATCAGTGGCTTTCGGTCAGGGAACGCAAACTGTAGTGCAAGCCGCCGGGGCTGGGGTGAAGATTTTTAAAGGGGTGTGTGAAATGAGGCGCTGGCTTGGTGGGCTAACATATTGGTGTTTTAACACCAATCTGGAGCCTGCCCATGAGCCGCCTGACCATCACCCTTTCCGAATCGCGCTACCGGGCACTCAAGGAAGCCGCCGCCCAGCGCAACAAAACCATCGGCCAGTTGATCGACGAAAGCCTCGACTTCTACGGCATCAAGTCGCGTGAACAGGCGCTTGATCTGGTGCGCCGGGCCAGGGCGCGCAGCACCTTGAGCGAAGCGCAATCGCTCGCGCTGGCGCAGGAGGAAGTGCAAGCCGTGCGCCGCCCATCGTGAGCGGCTTTTTCATCATTGACACCAACGTGGTGGCTGGCCTGCTCACGGGCCACGCCGATTCGCCGGTGGCGCGCATTCTGGATGGCATGCTGGGCGCAGCGTTTGGTTTTGTCGTGTCGGAGGCCTTGATGGCCGAGTACCGCGCCGTGCTATTGCGCCCCCATCTGTGCCAGCGCCATGG
>CAIYKK010000388.1 GCA_903926695.1 uncultured Burkholderiales bacterium | reverse complement strand
TACCTCAAGGACTTGAGCGCCGGGCGCGTCAGCCTGGGCGCGCAAGACGAGGTGGTCGCGCAAGCGCCGGGCCGGGTGATCAGCCGCTCGCCCGCTCGGGTGTTTGACATGACGGGTTACTGAGCGATGGCTGGCAATTTTTTAGCGCTCGAAAGCGAACTGGTGGCCCGGCTCAAAGAATGCCTGGCCGATCAGGTGCCGCCGGTGCATGTGCTGACATCGTCCGAGCTGGCCGATGTGGCTGAAGAAAAGCAGCTCTCGCCTGCTGTACATGTGGTGTATGCGGGCTACAACGCTCTCGAAAACCGCTTTGATGGCAAAGCCTGCCGGATTAACCAGACCTGGCTGGCGGTGGTGGTGACGCGCGACACGCGCAACCTGGTCACCGGGTCTGAGGCGCGCCAGAAAGCTGGTGCCCTGAGCGATGCAGTTCTCAAGGCGCTGATGGGTTTCAAGTCTGGCAGCGCCTCCATGCCTCTGTTTCTAGCCAATGCGCCGCAAGCGGCCTACAGCGGCGGGCACCAGTACATTCCGCTCGGCTTTGAAGTCGAAATCCTTTTTACCAATTAACCAATCCCAAGGAACCCATGTCCGAAATCACCCAGAAAATTTACCGCCCCAGCCGGACCGTCGGCCAGGTCTATGCCCGGCCCTACGGCAGCGCCATGCTGCCCCTGCCCATCGGCAACGTCCTGGAACTCAAGCTGGAACATGACGAGGACGTGCAGACGCAAGAAGATATGACGGTCCTCGGCGGCGGCAACCACTCTGAAGTGCGCCGCGTTAAAACCGTCAAGCTGACGATGAAGATCGCAGACCTGAACGTGACAAATCTGGCGCGTGCCGTGCTGGGCACCGTGGCCGATGTGGTGGGCGGCACCATCGCCGATGAGCCGCAGGTCTGCACGTTGGGCGGGTTGATCCGCCTGGCGCATATCCAGCCCACGGCCGTCACGCTCAAAAAGGGTGCCACGGCAAGCGTGGCTATGGAGGTCACCGCCGCGAATTACGAAGTGCGCCCCGAAGGCATCTTTATCAAAACTGACGCCGTGGGCGTGACCAACGCGGACAAGCTGTGGGTGAGCTACACCTATGGCGCCTACGCTGCCATCGAAGCGCTCACGACCAAAGCGCCCGAGCTGGAGCTGACCTTCGGCGGCCTGAACGAAGCCGACAGCGGCAAGCCGACCGTGGTGGACATCTACCGCGTCAGCCAGGGCGTGACCAAGAGCCTGGCGCTGATCGACAAGGGCTTTGGCTCGCTCGACGTGAGCGGATCGGTGCTGCAAGACATGACCAAGACCGGCGTGGGCGTGAGCCGCTATTACAAGACCAGCGTCGCGTAAGGCTCCATCATGGCCATCAAACCCATTGAATTGCTGATCCGCGCCAAGGACGAGGCCAGCGGCGTCCTGAGCGGCTTGAAGGGTCAATTGATGGCCGTGGCTGGGATCATTGCTGCTTACTTCGGTATTGATGCCTACAAAGACGCTGTCAATAGCGCAGCTGAATTCGAGGCCGCGATGTCTCGGGTCAAGGCTGCGACCGGGGCGACAGCCGACGAGATGGCGGCGCTCAAAAAAGCCGCTGAAGATGCCGCAGCGGGCAGCAGCTACAGCGCTGTAGAGTCTGCCGGAGCGCTGGAAAATCTGGCTAAAGCAGGCCTTGACGCCAAAGACGCCATTGCCACGCTGCCCGCCGTGCTGGCGCTGGCGCAAGCCGGTGATGTGGAGCTGGCCGATTCTGCCGACTACATCTCAAAAGCCATTCAGGGCATGGGCCTGCAGTTTGCCGAGGCCGGGCGCGTTGCCGACGTGCTGGCAATGGGGGCCAACGCCAGCAGCACCAATGTCAAAGGCCTGGCAGAAGCGCTGTCGTATTCAGCGCCAGTGGCTAAAAGTCTGGGCGTGAGCCTGGAATCGACTGTCGCCATGATCGGGCAGTTTGCCAACGCGGGCATTGATGCGAGCCGCGCCGGTACTGCGCTCAACAGCATCATGAGCCAGTTTCAGGACCCTGGCAGCAAGTTTCGGGGCGAACTGGCCGCCGCAGGCATCACGACTGGGAACTTTGAAGAGGCCTTGCACCAGCTCGCCAAAGCGGGCGCTCTCGGGGGCAAAGCCATCATCGCTGTGGGGATGGACGCTGGCCCGGCCCTGGTGGGCTTGCTGAACAAAGGCATGCCCGCGCTGGACGAGCTCAAGGGCAAGCTGATCGACTCGGCGGGCAGCGCGCAAAAATTTGCCGAGGTGATGAAAAACAACCTCAATGGCTCAATGGGCAGCCTCGCCAGCGCCTGGGAAGCCGTCCAGCTCAAGCTGGGAACGCCGGTGCTGCCGGTGCTCAAAGACGCGGTGGACCAGCTCGCTGGCGCGCTGAAAGCCGCCGTGGCAGACGGCACAGCCCAGCGCTTTGGCGAGGCCATTGCCGCCGCGTTCCAGAGCGGCGCGAAGTGGGCCAAAGACTTTGTCTCGCAAATCAATTTCACGCAGGTGGCCGCCGACCTGCGCGCCTTTGCCGACCGCACGGGCGAAGTCTTTACAAAAGTGGGCGAGTACGCCAGCACGGCGGGCAACAGCGCCAAGCTGGCCTATGGCGTGATGAGCGCCGGGGCCAATGCCGTGCTGGCCGGAATCTACGGAATCGGCTCTGTGTTTGCGGAGGTAGCCAGCAAATACATGGAGTTTCATGCGTTGCTAAGAGATGGTCTTGCCAAGATCAGTTTTGGCGCGCTGAAAGAGCGCTTCCAACAGGAAGCTCAAGAAATGAGGAACATGGCGCAGGGATTCGGCGACGCTGCGCAGGCCATGCGCGACAAAGCTGCCGGGGCCATGCAAGACGTAGCCGACAGCTCCAAGCTGGCGCGCGACGGGTTCACGGGCTTGGCAACGTCCGCAGCCAGCGCTGGCGCTGCCATCACCGGTTCACAACCCGGTGTTGCCGCCACCGCCGCCGCCGTGGACGATCTGGGCGCCAAGCTGGAGGCAACCCGGCAAAAGAGCCACGACGACGAAAAAGCCACTAACGACAAGAAGGACGCAGACGAAGCAGCAACGGTTGCACTTCGCCAGCTCAGGGACGAATACAAAGCCTTGGTCGCCAATGGCGACTTGCAGGGCGCGGCGGAAAAAATGCAGGCCATCAACATGGCCATGCAGGGAACGCCGCCAGCGGCCAAAGCCACAGCAGAAGCCATCAAAACAATCTCTGCTGCCGCTGTTGAGCAAAAGCAGGCCGCCGACACCGCCCGCGCCGCCCTGGAGCAGCTCATCAAGGAATACAACGCCCTGAACAGCAAGGGCGACTTGCAGGGCGCTGCAGAAAAGATGCAGGCCATCAACAAGGCCATGCTGGAAACACCACCAGCGGCTAAGGATGCCGCCAAAGCCACTGAAGAAATCACTAAAGCCCTGCAAGCCACGGTGCCCGCCTCAAAAGAGGCCGCAGAAAAAGCGGCGGCAGCGGCCAAAGCGATTGCGGACGCCTTTGCCGGGCTGGGCGTGACAAGTCAGGCCGAACTCAAGCGCGCCGCCGAATCAGCGCACATCTATTACGAGCGCATCAAGGGCGATGCAAGCTCGACCGCCGTTGACATTGGCAACGCCTTCAAGGCTACGGCTGACGCAGCCATCAAAGCCAACAACGGCGTGGCGCCGTCATGGGTCAATGCCGAAGCCGCCGCACGCGGCTACACGGTGCAGGTGGACAGCGCAGGCAAGGCCACGCTGGCCGCCGCAGGCCAAGGCGCGCAAGCCGTTAACAAATTGGCCGAAGGATTCAAGCTGTCTGCAGAGCAGATCAAGGCCAACCAAGAGGCGATGGACCGGCTGATGATGCGCTACACCCTGTCATCAGCCTACTCCGAGCGCCAGATTGCCCTGCTGGAGAAGGAAAACGCCTTGTCGGAGCGCCGCAACGCCCTGGAGCGCAAGCGGCTCAATATCGACAAGGAAGGCTACAGCCTGAACACAGCAGGCGAGCGCGTCACGGCGCAGGTAGAGAGTCAGGCCAGCATCTACGCACGCGGAAAAAGCGCGGGCCTCACTGACGCGCAGGCGCTGCAGCTATCGAATGAAACGGCGCTGCCCTACAACGGTCCAGCCATAAAAATCGCCTCGCCACTCGATGACGGCTCAAACTGGAGTACCAATCTGCAGAAAAAGATTGATGAACTCGTCTTGTCCAATGCTGCTGCTGCTGCAGCAGCAGCGCCAGCCACCGCCTCGGCCCCAGCGCCAGCGCCAGCCCCGGCCCCGGCTGCAGCAGCTCCCGCACCGACCTACGTCACCAACTTCGCCTGGCCCATCGGCGGCGGCACGAAGACCGTGCGCACGCAGGACGCCGACAGCCAGGCCATCGTCAACGACCTGCTGCGCCAGCTCGCCGACGCCCGCAGCGTCTCAGCCCGGTAAACATCATGAGCATCACCCTGACTTACAACGGCACCATGGCCACGCTGAGCGACCGCCTGCACTGGGCGGACGAATTCGAGTGGAGTCCGGTCGAACAAAGCACCGAATACAGCACCGACGGCGCGCTGATTGTTGATGTCGGGCTCAAGCTGGCCGGGCGTCCCATCACGCTTGAGGGCACCAACACGGCAGCCTGGATCAGCCGCGCCGCCTGCGACACGCTGCAAGCCTGGGCGGCGCTGCCCGGTATCGAATTAACGCTTGTCGTGCGCAGCGTCGCCCGCGCCGTCATTTTTGACCACGCACGCAAAGGCTTCACGGCACAACCGATCTGGCGATTACTCGACGGCGAGATCACGCCCGAGCTGCTGTACCTGCCCACATTCCGTTTCCTTGAGCTGTAACCCATGACCATCACCATCAACGACATCAAACTGCTCCAGTCCGAGCGCATGAGCGACACGCCCGACGGCGGCGGGCGGCGCACCAGCCGCGCCATCGTAGACGGGCAAAGCGGCAATGTTTTCCCGAAAGTCTCGCGCCTGGACAGCGTTTATGGCCGCGTGAACCTGCGCAAAATCTACGCCGGGGCCATGACGGCCAACCTCGACACCTACGCCGGGGCGCATGCGGCCGTCATGGATGCGCCCGACAACGGCCGGATTCACGTCACGATTTTTTCCACGGGCAGCGATTTTGACGACCGCACCTCCGCCCGCGACCGCATCGAAAGTTATGTGATCAGCGGCCCCGAGTCGCGCATGACGCTGTTCGGCCGGCAGTTGTCGGGACAGCAGTCGATGCAGGTGTATCAGCGCGTGGACGAGACGCTGCCCAACATCGGCGACGTGCTGTGCCTGAGCAAAGAGACGGCCGGGGTCACCGATTACCAGCAGTATGTGGTGGTGGGCGACATGCAGCACGAGGTGCGCAATTTCGAGGATGAGCGCGGCATTTTTACTTACAGGGTCATGGTGATCAAGATCGGTGCGGCGCTGCGCTACGAGTTCAACGGCCCGGCTACACCGGGGCGCATGAGCCAGATTTCCAAGCCCGCGCTGGTCCGGGGCACCACGGTGGCCGATGCGGCGCGGTATTACGGCATCGTGCCCGCCTCGGGCGCGCTCGCGCACGGTGCTTTGGACATCACGCTCGACTCGATTTATTCGACCATCGTGCCCTCCACCACCCGCGACGCGGCGCTGAGCAATATGGAGATGGCCAGCGCGGCGCAGCTCATCCCAACTGCTGCCAGTGCCATCACGCAGACCAAAGCGGTACGGCTCATAAATAGTGGCGGCTCGGAATATACGTGGCACACCTACCACGCTATTGTCCCTGGGTCAGTGACTGTAAAGGGCTTTGGATGGGGGTCGGAAGTGTCATCGACGGCAGTGGATGATGGCAATGGCAACTTTGTCCTGGACCCTAATTACGTGATGTATGGCAGCGTCGATTACCAGACTGGCATCTTGGTGATCAAGGCCCAAATCAGTATTGATATGGATGAGCTGCGCATCATCTTTGTCCCGGCTGTTGAAGTATCTCAGCCATCCCATACCCTGGCAGTCCCTATCACCCTGGCCACGCGCGGCACGGTGTATGCCCAGACCCTGCTGCCCATTCCGGCGCCGGGCACGCTGCGGGCGGCTTACCGGGCGCTGGGGCGCTGGTATTCCCTGCGCGACGATGGCGCGGGCGTTGTGGCGGGCGTTGACCCGGCCTATGGCGCGGGCAGCATCGACTACACCACGGGCGCGCTGGTTGTCACGCTGGGCGCGCTGCCCGATGTGGACTCTGCCCTGCAATTTAGCTGGGGCAGCCGTGTCCACTACATGATCCGGGCGGGCGCTACGTCCGCCGCTGGCACGGCGGTGCAGCAGATCATCACCCTCACCGATTTGCCGATTGCACCCAACACGCTCACGGCGAGCTGGGAATCTGGCGGCGTTGTCCACACAGCGGCGGATGCGGGCGGCGCGCTGATCGGCGCTGCCACCGGCAGTGTGAACCGCACCACCGGGAAGGTGGTGATCAATTACGCGGCAAACATCCCGGACAGCGGCACGGCGGTAACGCTGGCCTACAGCAAGCTGGTGCCCGATGCGCCCGATGCGCCGACGTACAGCGTCACCTCTGTTGAGGTTACGGATGCCGCATCAATTAACTTGGGCAGCATAGTGACTCCGGGAGGGCTAGAGCTGAGTTTGTTCACTTACTCTGGAGATGTGATTCTGCACGATGACGGGACTGGGAAGCTCTTCACAACTGATCAGCAATTATTCAATCAAAATGCAGTTCATGGCGGAAAACAGGTCGGCACCGTCAACTACGTGACGGGCATGGCAGCCATTACAGCCGAGATTTTGGTGGAACACAGCGAATGGAACTGGCGTTCACAATCCTGGTTTACCAGCTCAGAGCCAGTTCTCACCGTGGGAACTTATTCGGTAAAAATCCGCACCGGCGCACCGGCCAACCTGCACCCCGTCAGCGTTGCCGTCAGCGCCGCCGATGCGCCGCTGCAGCTCGACCTGACGCGCAACCTGACCGACGCAGTGGTGCCCGCCTCTGTTGTGTTTGACTTTGCGGGCAAGCGCTACATTGACCGCGCTGGCACGCTCTACACCGACGTGGACATGGCCACGGGCAGCGCCCTGGAAGCCGGAACGCTCGACTACGACACCGGCATGGCGCGGCTCACAACATGGGCCGATGGCGTGCCTGCAGCGCTGGCCGTGCGCGCCTGCCTGACCACCTTCGGCCAATGGACGGCGGTCGGCGTGTCGTTTCGCACGGCGGGCTCTCCCGTGCGCCCTGCGTCGCTGTATGTGCAGGTCAACGACAAGGCGGGCGCGCTGATCACCGCCACGGCGGACGTGAACGGCATCATCACCGGGGCGCGTGCGCGTGGCCACATCAACCAGCAAATGGGCAACGCCTGGGTGGACTTCGGCCAGATGGTCAGCGCCACCGGCAAGGAAAGCGAGCCGTGGTACGACGCGGCCAATGTCGTGGGCGGCATGATCTGGGAGCCTGCCGCTGTGCTGCCCGCCACGCTGCGTTACAACGCCGTGGTGATCACCAGCGTGCCGCTGGACGCCGACATTCTGGGCCTGGACCCGGTGCGCCTGCCCACTGACGGGCGCGTGCCGATTTTTCGGCCCTCTGACGTGGTGATCGTTCACCACACGGGCAGCCTGGCGCTGCCCAATCCAGCCGTGGCCGGGGCGACGTACAGCACGGGGCGCGGCAGCCTGTCCGATTTGTGGCTGGTCGATGCGGACGGTGCCC
>CAIYKK010000387.1 GCA_903926695.1 uncultured Burkholderiales bacterium | reverse complement strand
GGCGTTGGTCTCGGTGAAGATCAGGCTGCCATCGGGCAAGGTCACCGGCCCCTCGGTGCCGGTAAAACCCTCCTTGATCAGTTCAATGGGTGTTCCGGCTGCCACCACGCCAGCAATGGCCGGTGTCACCGCCCCGGAAGGCACCGGGCTTTGCGCCTGGGCGGCTGCCGAGGCAAAAATGCCAGCCACGCTGGCGGCCAGCAGGGCGCGGCCAAGGATGTTTTTTGTTGTCATGCGTTTTCCTGGGTTGGGTTGCTATGCGTTCAGAGCCTGGTGCCGGTCGCCCTGGCTTTGGCCAAGGCCTGGACCACTTCCAGCGCTTTTTCGACATTGGCGGCGGGCGTGAGGTCGCCGACGGTCGCGGCGACTTTGCCGTCCGGCGTGACGATGAAGGTGGTGCGCTCAACGCGGGCGTGATCAATCTCAACGCCGCGCGTGTCCTTGCGGCCCGCCGGAATGTCGGTCACGTTCAGGTCAAACGCCTTGGCCACCTTGCCACCCGCGTCCGAGGCCACGGCCACCTTGCCAGCGCAATACTCGGGGTCAGCGGAGAAGACATTGAGCCGCGCAATGCTGTCAAGCGACACGCCGACGATGGAAGCGCCCGCCGCCGCAAACTTCTCGGTGTTCACGGCAAAGCTGTGCGCCTGAATGTTGCAGCCGCCGGTGTAGGCCGAGGGGTAAAAATAAACCACCACCGGGCCTTTTTTCAGCGATTCTTTCAGCGAGTAGTTGAAATCCTTGCCCGCCAAGGAGGCTTTGAGGTTGAAATCTGGTGCGGCATCACCTTCTTTCAGGGCGGCGGCGGCTGGCAAGGCCAGCAGGGCGAACAGGAGAGCGGGCAGGGCCGCTTTGAAAATCCGGTGTTTCATGGTTGTTGTTCTCGTGGGTTTACAAAAAGGGTTCAGATGCCTGAGAGGTAGTTCGCCAGGGCTTCGATATCGGCGTCGCTCAGTGTTTTGGTGATCTGGCTCATCGCGCCGTCCGGGCTGTTGCGCCGCTCGCCCGAGCGCCAGTCGCGCAGTTGCTTGTCGAGGTAGCGCCATTCCTGCCCGCCGATGACGGGGGTGAGCGTGCTGCCCGCCACGCCCTTGCCCAACGCGCCGTGGCAGCCGATGCAGGCCGCAATGCCGCGTGCCGAATCGCCACTCTCGAACAGGGATTTGCCCAGCGCGTGGCGCTCGCCATCCTGCCCCTTCATACCCGACTGGTTGGCGAAATAAGCGGCAATGTCGCGCACGTCCTCGTCGGAGACGCTGCGCGCCATGATCTGCATCTGGTCGTGCGCGCGCGCGCCGGAGCGGAAATCGCGGATTTGCTTGAGCAGGTAAGCGGGATGCTGGCCCGCGAGCTTGGCAAATTTGCCTTCCGGCCCGTTGGAGTGGCCCGCGCCGTTGCCGTCCACGCCGTGGCACTCGACGCAGCGCTCCGAGTCGGCCTTTTCGCGGCCCAGCGCCGGGTCGCCTTTGGCGGGTAGCGCCTTGGCTGGCACCGGATCGACCGCCCGCGCCTTGCCGACAGCGGGTGCCGCCATGACCGGCAGCAGGCAGGCCGACATCAGGGCGCTGTAAAACAGGGTTTTCACAAGCGCCTTGACTTCACGATTTTTTGTAGAAGTTGTGGCATGTCTTGCAGGCCCGCGAAATATTGCCAGCCAGCTCCTGCGCATGCTCAAACTGCTGGGAATCGACCGACTGGACAATCTCGCCCGCCCAGTCTTTGCTTTTTTTCGACAGGTCCACCGCGTCCGCCGCGTCGCCCTTGGCCACGAAGTGCGACTCCACCTGCGTGAACATGCGGTGCAGCTCGGCGGCCTCGGCTTTGCTGGACTTGGCATTTTTCAGGGCGATGTTGGAGGTCAGGCTCAGGTTGGTGTCCTCGATGGTCTGCATCAGGTCTGTGTCCAGCTCGGTGCCAGCGGCGCGCACGCCTCCGGCCAGCAGCGTTACCAGTCCCATCACGATCAGCGTCTTGCGCATAAAGCAAAGATTCCTTACAGCGCGGGGCACAGCGCCCCGCTTTCTTGTTGAAGTGAACGGATCAGGCCAGGATGTCCTTGATCACCTTGCCGTACACCACCGTCGGACGCTCGGAGCGCCCGTTGTTCAGGAAGGTGGTCTTGAGGTGGTCCAGGCCCATCAGTTGCAGCACCGTGGCGTGCAGGTCGTAGGTGTCCACGGCCTTGTCTTTGTCAGCAGTCTGCAGGCCGATATCGTCGGTCTCGCCGTAGGTGAAACCGGCTTTGAGGCCGCCGCCCGCCATCCACTGGGTGTAGCCCCACGGGTTGTGGTCGCGCCCGCTGCCGCTTTCGCCCCAGGAGGTGCGGCCGAACTCGGAGGTCCAGACCACCAGCGTGGTCTCCAGCAAGCCGCGCGACTTCAGGTCGGCCAGCAAACCGGCGATGGGCTTGTCCACCAGACGGGCCATGCCCTTGTGGTTTTCTTCCAGCCCGTCGTGGGCATCCCAGTCGAGGCGCTCGGTGGCCAGCGCCTGCGGCAGGCTGGAGACCACCTGAATGAAGCGCACGCCGTTTTCCACCAGGCGGCGCGCCCGCAGCAGGGTCTCGCCGTAGGTGCGGCTGTGGTTGTCGTCCATGCCGTACAGCGCCTTGGTGGCGGCGCTTTCCTGGCTCAGATCGACGGCCTTGGGGGCGGCGGTCTGCATGCGGTCGGCCAGTTCGTAGGAGCGGCTGCGTGCGCGCAGCTCGGTGTCCGACGGGTAGCGCTCGGCGCCCAGGGTGTTGAGGCGCTTGAGCAGGTCCAGCGACTTGCGCTGCTGCGCGCTGTTGCGCGTTTCCGGGCCGTTGAGGTAGAGGATGGGGTCATCGCCGGGGCGAAAGGGCGTGCCCTGGTACACCGCTGGCAGGAAGCCGGCGTTCCAGTTGGCCGCGCCCGCGCGCGGTTCGCGGTCGCCGTTGTAGAGCACGACGTAGGCCGGCAGGTCCGGATTGGCCGAGCCCAGCGCATAGGATATCCAGGCCCCCAGCGACGGGCGGCCGGGATTGACGTCGCCGGTGTTGAGCTTGAGGATGGAGATGTCGTGCGTGGCGCCCACCGTCACGCTGGACTTGATGAAGGTCAGCTTGTCGGCGTGCGTGGCCAGGTTGGGCAGCAGGTCCGAGAACCAGGCGCCGCTGTCGCCGTGCTGCTTCCACTCGCGCTTGGAAGCGTAAAGCTTGCCGACGCCGCCCTGGGTGCTGGTCTTGATGCCCTTGAGGAAGGATGCCGGAACCTCCTTGCCAGCCAGTTTGATCAGATCGGGCTTGTAGTCGTACAGGTCCAGCGTGCTGGGCGCGCCCTCTTGGTGCAGCCAGATCACCGACTTGATCTTGGCGGGAAAATGCGGCGCCTTGGGGGCCATCGGATCGGCGGCCAGGTCGGCGGCATAGGCGGCTGAGAGGCCACCCAGGCCGGGAATCACACCGCTGAAGGCGGCGGCACCGCCCAAGTACAGCCCTGACTTGCGCAGAAAGTCGCGACGGGAATCGTTGCTCATGAAAATATCCTTGTGTTTATTTCGGTCGGAGGTGAAGGCTCAGAAGCGGTAGGCAAAATCGTTGTCGTTGGCCACGGTGTGAACCAGATCGACAAAGGCTGCCGCCTTCACCGGGTCGATGCTCTTGGTGTCTTTCAGGCCGGTGGGGACCGCCACATCAAACTTGCCGCTGGCCGCTTTTTGCCTCACGACGATCTGCTGCTCGGCCAAGAAGGTCTTGAGCACGCCACGCTCGGCCTTGCTCGGCTCGCGTGAGAACAGGATTTGGTAGAGGCGGCTGAGTTGGGCGTCTTCGCTCGCACCCGCCTCGTTGATCACGCGCCCGGCCAGCGACTGAGACCAGTCAAACACCACGTCGCTGTTGAACAGCGTGAGCGCCTGCAGCGGCGTGGTCGTCACATCGCGCTTGTGGTGCGGATGGTTGGGATTGGCCGGGTCGAAGTTCTCCGTGATCGGGTAAGGGAAGCTGCGGCGTGTGAACACGTACAGGCTGCGGCGGCCCCAGTCTTCTTTGTCCTTGGACACGCTCCAGGAGCCACCTTCGATGTAGTTGGTGTTGCCTGCCTTCGTGCCAGCCTTGAGGATGGGCGGGAACACCGAGGGTCCGCCCACCTTGTCAACCAGCTGGCCCGATGCGTACAGCAGCGAGTCGCGGATCACCTCGGCTTCGACGCGCTTGCGCGGGTAAAAAGCCAGCAGCTTGTTTTGCGGGTCAAGCGTTGCCACATCGGGGCGCTCGTCGGACGCTTGGCGATAAACGCTGGAAAGCAGGATGTCGCGGTGCAGCTTCTTGACGCTCCAGCCGTTCTTGACGAAGTTGCTCGCCAAGTAGTCCAGCAGCTCGGGGTGTGTGGGTTTTTGGCCAGCGCGGCCAAAGTCCTGCACCGTGGAGATGATGCCCTTGTCGAAATACTGTGCCCAGACCCGGTTGGCATAGACGCGCGCGGTCAGCGGGTTGGCGTCACTGCTGAGCCAGTTGGCCAACGCCGTGCGTCGGCCCGAGGAGGTTGCGGTCGGCGTGATGGCCGCTTCGCCTTTGCCGCCCCACAGCGTCGGAATGGCGGGTTGCACGGCTTCGAGCGGGCGCTCGTGGATGCCGCCAAAGCGCACATGGGTGGGCGGAACATCCTTGTTGCCCAGCTCGAACGCCGTCGTCAGGTAAGCGGAGCCCTTGGCGGGGCGCTGGCTGTCGAACTTCTTGAGCTCGGCTTGCAGCGCCTTGTATTCAAGCCACTTGGGCTTGTTGGCCGCGTTGTAGTACTGAAAGCCTTCTTCGGAGGTTTTTTCGAGGAAACTGGCAATGTCCGACTCGCTCGCCACGGCATCCTTGCGCCAGTTGACCCACTTGTCCAGCGGCGTCCACTCGCCCTCGGGCTTGAAGATGGATACTTGGCTGTCGGTCAGGTAGCGCTCGTTGTGGTACTTGCGACCGGCTTCGCGCACGGTGTCCAGAATGGCTCTTTGCTTGGCACGGATGTCCTTGGTGGCTGCTTGGTAGGCGGCTTGTTCCTTCTCGTACTGGCTGTCCCACTCGGTCGCTGTGCCCTTGGCCAGGGGCATTTTTTCGTTGAAGGCGGTGTTGGCAAAGAACGCCTGGAGCTGGAAATACTCCTTCTGGCTGACCTTGTCTGACTTGTGGTTGTGGCAGCGCGCGCAGCCGACGGTGGCGGCCAGGAAGGTCTCGCCCACCAGATCGGTCATGTCAGTTTCGATTTGGTATTTGCGCTGCACCAGATCGCGCGAGTTGCGGTTGTCGGGGTAGCCCGCCAGAAAGCCCGTGGCCACCTTGGCCTCCTGGCTGTCGGGCCAGAGCTCGTCGCCTGCCACCTGCTCCTGGATGAAGCGGCTGAAGGGCTTGTC
>CAIYKK010000386.1 GCA_903926695.1 uncultured Burkholderiales bacterium | reverse complement strand
AGGGATTGCGCAAAAAAGCAGGTTGGGAAAATGACAATCTGCGCTTGATTTTGAAACAAAATTTTTGATGGGACAGCCCTGGCAATAACGGCCTGTTCGTCGATAACGGCACCGACAGCGCCCTGTTAAAATTCATGTCGGTCGCCGCCGATGAGGGAGTGAGCGACACGGAACTGACTTTGATCGGGATACTTCAGGGCACCGCCTCGACCAGGATGTCAGATTATGTCTTCGGCGTTTAACAGGCTGCTGAAATACGAAATACTGACTGCGCCAGCGCAGCGGCTGATTTGAAATATTTGATTTTTACGATCCTGTTTCATATTTTGAATATTTCTTCGCTTTTCTCAGCTTTTAATACGGGTTTGAATCGTTCCTTTGGCCTTTATTCTGCCTTTACGGCCCCAGCAGACGGATTTCTCCCAAGGTGCGCGCCATCACCTGGCGAATCGGCCCCACCGTTTTGACCCAGCCAAGCCCTGCTCGATGAGCTTTCTCTTTTGCTGCGAGACGGCGTAGCCCGTTGTCCGGGCAATCGCGTCGGGCACAACCGAGCTTCTGCCCGAGATGTCAAATTGTCGATGCGGCCTGCCCGGCAGCGAACTTGGCTTTGAGCTATTTCGGCGGCCTGTTAACGCCAACCTTGAGCCGCGACAATAGCGCCATGAACATCATTCGACTCAAAGACGGCCGCGAACGCTCCCTGCTGCGCCGCCATCCGTGGATTTTTGACGGCGCCATCGCCAGCGGCAGCGCCGATTCCGGCGAAACCGTGCGCGTGGAAAGCCACAGCGGCCAATTCCTCGGCTGGGCCGCTTTCAGCCCCAGCTCTAAAATCCGCGCCCGCGTCTGGAGCTTTACCGAAGCCCAGCCCATTGACGCCGATTTTTTTGCCGCCCGCATCGCCCAGGCGATCAGCGCCCGGCGCCGGTTTGACATCCAGAGCGACGGCCTGCGGCTGATTCACGGCGAGTCCGACGGCCTGCCCGGCCTGGTGGTGGACCGCTACGGCGACACGCTGGTGGCGCAGTTTTCCAGCTGCGGCAGCGAGAAATGGAAACAAGTCATCGTCGCCGAACTGCTGGCGCAAACCGGCCTCACGCGCCTGTACGAACGCTCCGACGCCAGCGTGCGCTCGCTCGAAGGCTTGCCTGAAGCCACCGGCTGGCTCGCTGGACCAGCGCCTGCTGCGCCCGGCGCGGCCAGTGCGGCACTGCCTGCCGAAAGCGTTGACTTTGCGCCAGCCAGCCCGGCGGAAAACGGCACCGCCATCATCATCCGCGAGCACGACTGGAAACTCAGCCTGGACGTGGCCGAAGGCCACAAGACCGGCTTTTACCTCGACCAGCGCGACAGCCGCCACAAGTTCGCGGCTTACGCCAAGCGGCTGCAGTTTCAAAACGTGCTGAACTGCTACTGCTACACCGGCGGCTTCACCGTCGCGGCGCTGGCGGGCGGCGCGGCGCACGTCACCTCGATTGACTCGTCCGGCCCGGCGATTGAACGCGCCAAAGCCAATGTGGCGCTGAACGGCTTTGACGCCAGCCGCACCACCATGCTGGACGCCGACGTGAACGCCATGCTGCGCCAGTACCTGAAAGACGGCGTGACGTTCGACGCCATCGTGCTGGACCCGCCCAAGTTCGCGCCCACGGTGACGCACGCCGAACGCGCCGCCCGTGCGTATAAAGACATCAACCGCCTCGCCCTGTCGATTTTGGCGCCGGGCGGCGTGCTGTTCACCTACTCGTGTTCGGGCGGCGTCAGCGCTGATTTGTTCCACAAAATCGTCGCTTCGGCGGGCACCGACGCGGGCGTGGATGCGTTCATTTCCGAGCGCATGGGCGGCGCGCCCGATCACCCGATGACGGTGGCGTTCCCCGAAGGCGAATATTTAAAGGGGCTGGTGCTGGTTAAGCGGGCGGCGGGCTGACGCCTCTGTCTGGAAATGCGCGGGTTGCGCAGGCACTGACGGCTCGTTTTTTGCGTACCTGTCAGTCTTTTCCTGCAAGGCGGCATGGATTCCGGGCCTGCCAAGTCTTGAACGGCTGGCTAAACTCCCCAGTTTGGGGCTTGATCCCTTGCGGCCTGCGTCGCTGGCGACTTTTTGCATTTGATTCCCGTTTTTTAGGCAACCACCATGAGCTTGATTCCCGTCACCATCCTCACCGGCTTTCTCGGCTCGGGTAAAACCACGCTGCTCAAGCGCATCCTGACCGAGGCCCACGGCCAGAAAATCGCCGTCATCGAGAACGAGTTTGGCGAGGAAAACATCGACAACGACATCCTCGTCAACGACACCCAGGAAAACATCATCCAGATGAACAACGGCTGCATCTGCTGCTCGATCCGCGAAGACCTGCGCGAGACGCTGCAGTTGCTGGCCGCGAAAAAGCGCAAAGGCCTGCTCAAGTTTGACCGCGTGGTGATCGAAACCACCGGCCTGGCCGACCCCGGCCCGGTGGCGCAGACGTTTTTCATGGACGAGGAAGTCGCCGAGCAGTATTTGCTCGATTCGATTTTGACGCTGGTCGATGCCAAGCACGCGCCGCAGCAATTGAATGACCGCCAGGAAGCGCGCCGCCAGATCGGTTTTGCCGACCAGATTTTTATCAGCAAGTCGGATTTGGTGACTTCGGAAGAACTCGAAGCGCTCAAGCACCGCATCAAGCACATGAACCCGCGCGCGCCGCAGAAAACTGCGCATTTCGGCGAGGTGGCGCTTGCCGATGTGTTTGACCTGCGCGGTTTTAACCTGAACGCCAAGCTCGACATTGACCCGGATTTTCTGAAAGAAGACGCGCCGCACGACCACGATCATGTGCATGGCGAGCATTGCGACCATCCGTCGCACGCCCACGAGGCGGAGGCCGGCCACCATCACCGCCATGACGACGATGTGAAAAGTTTTGTGTTCCGCTCGGAAAAATCCTTCAGCCCGGCCAAGCTGGAAGATTTTCTGCACGCAGTGGTGAATATCTACGGCCCGCGCATGCTGCGCTACAAGGGCGTGCTGAACATGGAAGGCACGGAGCGCAAGGTAATTTTCCAGGGCGTGCATCAGTTGATGGGCAGCGATCTGGGGCCAGCCTGGGCGCCGGGCGAGGAAAAAATCAGCAAGATGGTGTTTATCGGCATTGACCTGCCGAAGGATATTTTGCTCGAAGGCCTGGGGCAGTGCCTGGCTTGACGGAGGCGGGCGGCGTGGAATTGTTCACGCTTTTTGATTCGGGCGGCTGCCTGCCGTGCAGGTCAGCCGCTACAATCGCGCGCTGACCAAAATACCCGAAAAATTTCAATCGGGAGACCCGCCAGATACCAAGCCGATCCGCAACAGGGCAAAACCCTTGCTAAAGTGGCTTTTTTAAACTGAAGTGGTCGGCAACACACCAGAACATCTGGAACCAGGTAGGGTTGAACTGGCGCAAGCGGTTTGACAAAAGAAGTGGTTCGCGATTCACCCCGGCCCGCTTCCCAGAGGAGAGACAACGTGAATATCCCCGACAAAAAGAGCATTTTGGCCGCCCCGGCTGACGCCCTGCCCGTGCATTCCCCGGCCCCTGCGGTCAAGAAGGTTGCCAGACCCGTGCTCAAAAGAACGGTTCCGGCGCCTGCCGTGCCCGCTGCGGCGGCTGCGCCTGCAGTGCCCAAGGTCGCCAAAACCTTCAAGGCGCCCGCCAGTGTCAAGGCGCCAGCGCCTGCTGCGGCCGTCTTTGTGCCAGAGCCGCCCAAGCCCGGTCGCCGAAGTCCAGCCCGAACGCTGACCCCGTCCACTCCGCCCGCACCCCTGATGCCTACCCATGCGCCTGACGCAGCCAAAGCCAGTTACTCCACCATGCCTGAACGTCCGATCACGCCGCACATCCAGGCGGCTGCCCCGAAAGACCCCAAGCTTGCCAACAACTGGAAAAGCAAGCCCGCCGACCAGCTGAGCGACGAGGAAGTCAAGGCCATGCCGGAGGAGGAGTACATGAACGAGGCGCAGCTGGCGTTCTTTCGCCACAAGCTGTCCGTTCTCAAGCAGGACATCCACAACAGCGCCGGTGAAACGACCGAGCACCTGCGCGAAGACGCTGCCGTGGTGCCCGATCCGGCTGACCGCGCCACCATCGAAGAAGAACACGCGCTGGAACTGCGCACACGCGACCGCGAGCGCAAGCTGCTCAAGAAGATTGAGCAGTCAATTGCCCGCATCGACTCGGGCGACTACGGCTACTGCGACGAAACCGGCGAGCCCATCGGCGTCGGTCGCCTGATTGCCCGACCCACGGCCAATTTGTCCCTGGAAGCACAGCAGCGGCGCGAACTTAAGCAAAAAATGTTTGGCGATTAACAAATCGAATTCATACTTAATGCTTTTTTCTCAGACCCGCCATGTTTAAAGAAGATTTCGCATCAGGCTTGTTGTCTAAATTAGTGAAGTTTGTCCGCAACCCGGCTACCAGTTGGTCCGAGCTTGACGCGCTTGAAGCGGACAAGGACGACTCGGTCAACAAGCAGCTCCTCAAGGAAATGATGGAGCGCAAGCGGCGCAATGACTTTGTACGCAAGCGGGAATTTGACATGCTGCGCAAACTGCGCAAGCTCGAAGCCGTCTCGGGACAAAACCAGGATCCGGCGGGCAAGCCATCGTTCTTTCAAAGCAGCATGATCTCGCCCGACGAGCGCGCCTCCACCCTCAAAAAGATCGACGAGATCGAGGCGCAGATGTCCATGCAGTGGTGGAAAAACAAGGACATGGGGAACATGGGCAGCGCGGTCCATCCGGCCGATATTCCGCTGACTATGGGCCTGACGCAGCCGCCCAAGGGGCACACCGACGAGTCCCTGGCCTACATGACGACCATTCCGACCCAGTCCGTCTCAGCCGCCCGGCTGGCCGAACTGATGCGCGACCCGATGGTCAATCCTGCTGCCGCCAAGCCAGCTCAGTCTGGGCCGGCGGACGGCCAAGTCGGTTTCCACGGCAGTTACGCCACCAGCCTGTCCGGTTTGCTGCCCATGAGCGGTTCATTGTCCGCCCCGCTGGAGCAAGACATGCTGGGCCACGACGCCGAGCTTGAAGAGGCCGCCATCTTGTTTGCCAACGGCGACGACGCGGGTGCCGAGGCCGGTCTGCTGGAGCTGTTGGCGCCGGGCGCGCTGCGCACCGACCACGTCAACACCTGGCTGACGCTGTTTGATCTGTACCGGGCGACCGGGGAGCAGGAAAAGTTTGAAGCGGCAGCCCTGCAGTTTCTCAAACGTTTTGACCGGTCGGCACCTCAGTGGTTCTGCCTGCCTGACATGATGAAAGCCTTGTTCAGCCCCAGCGACAAGACCAGCAACGGCTCGTCAATCGACTGGATTTGCCCGTCCGTCATAGGGCTGCAGACGGTCGCCGCCCTCAATGCCGCCATGACGCGCAATGCCATGCCGTGGCGCCTGGACTGGAGCAATCTCAAGAGCATTGATCCGTCAGCCCTGGAGCCACTCAACAAGGTGTTTACCGGCTGGGTGGCCCAGCCGGTGCAGCTGCAGTTTCAGGGGCAGGCCAAGCTGCAGGGCGCGCTGCTGGCCACCACGCCCTCGGGCAACCGCGAGACCGATCAGAAGTGGTGGCTGCTGCGCATGCAGGCGCTGCGCGTGATGAATCTGTCAGATGACTTTGAAATGGCCGCGCTCGATTTCTGCATCACCTACGAAGTCTCGCCGCCCGCCTGGACAAAGGCCTGCTGTATCTGCACGCCGCTTGATGCCCAGGGCAATACCGTCGGGAGCCAGACCATCATCAGCGAGCCCGTGCAGTCAATGACGCTGGAGGCCGAAGACGCTGCTGCCGGGCCAGCCAGCTCGAACATCAATCACCAGCTTTTTTCGGTCGAGCTGTCGGGCCACATTCAGGGCGACGCCATTGGCGTGCTCGACCGGCTGGAGGCCAAGCTCACAGGCGCCAGCATGGTGCAGATTTCCTGCGCCAAGCTGATCCGCGTCGATTTCTCCGCCGCTGGCATGCTGCTGAACTGGGTGTCGGCCCGCCAGGCCGAGCAGCGCACGGTCAAGTTCTCTGAGGTCAACCGCCTGGTGGCAGCCTTTTTTAATGTGATTGGCATCACGGAATACGCGAAGGTGGTGGTGCGCGTCGATTAAGGGCGCCGTCCTGGCGGGCTTTTGCGGCGGTTACGCGGCAGCGGTCTGGCGCACGCAGGTCCGGCTGGGTGCGGTTTTCAGACTTTGAAAATCACCGAAACAAAAAGTAACATGCTCGCAGTATTCGTTTTTATACTGCCAGACTTTGGGAAATGGCGCCGCTGCCGGTCAATCGTCCTATATCCTGCAGGACAAATGTCCAGTTGCTAACCCAAGCCCCAAGGGTTACTTTTACGGCAGGCGGCAAGCTCTTCATCCATCAGGAACAAATGATGCCAGCCGACTTTCAAACAGGCTTCTAAGTCGTTGATTTCATAGCAAGAAAACGTTTCGGCGTCAGAGCGTCCAAGTTGGCCCTGCTACAGTGAGAGAAAGTGGAGAGTGGTGGAAAAAGTGTTTTTTAAAGGTTATCCAAATTGTTTCAAGGTGCGTCATTTCTTGCGCTCGATGCCAAAGGCCGGCTGTCTGTGCCAACCCGGCACCGCGAGGTGTTGGGCATGAGCACGGGCGGCCAGCTCACGATCACCCGGCATCCGCACGGCTGCCTGATGATTTTTGCGCGCCCCGAGTGGGAAAAGTTTCGCGAGCGCATTGCCTCGCTGCCAATGCAGGCGCATGGGTGGAAACGTATATTTTTGGGCAATGCGATGGATGTGAATATGGATGCGGCGGGCCGCGTGCTGGTTTCGCCCGAGTTGCGAAAAGCCGCTGGCATTCACAAGGGTGCGGCGCTGCTGGGCATGGGCCGCTATTTTGAGCTGTGGGACGCAGACGCTTATGCCGCCCAGGAGGCGGCGCAGATACAGGGCGACATGCCCGATGTCTTCAAAGATTTTTTATTCTGAAAGAAGTTGGTGAAAGGAATATGGACACACCGCACCGTCTTGTTGAACGAAGCGATAGAGTCGCTTCAGATCAACCCGGACGGTCACTACATCGACGCGACTTTTGGTCGCGGCGGACATTCACGCCTGCTGCTGTCGCAGCTCTCGCCGCTCGGGCGCCTGACGGCGTTCGACAAGGATACAGAGGCCATTGCCGAGGCGCAAACTATCGCCGATGCGCGGTTTTCCATTCGCCACCAGGGTTTTATGTATCTGGGCGAGATGCCTGCGGCCAGCGCGGCCGGGATTTTGATGGATCTGGGCATCAGCTCGCCGCAGATCGACAACCCGGCGCGCGGCTTTTCCTTTCGCGGCGACGGCCCGCTGGACATGCGCATGGACACCACACGCGGCCAGAGCGTGGCCGAGTGGCTGGCGGACGCCTCCATCGAGGCCATGACGGAAGTGATCCGCGACTATGGCGAGGAGCGCTTTGCCGGGCTGGTCGCCAGAGCGATTGACCGTCGCCGTCAGGAGCGCGGGCCGATTCAAACCACTGCCGAGCTGGCCGAAGTCGTCGCCAGCGCCGTCAAGACCCGCGAGCCGGGCAAAGACCCAGCCACGCGGACCTTTCAGGCGCTGCGCATTTTCATCAACGCCGAGCTGGAGGAGTTGCAGCAGGCGCTGGCCGCTTCGCTCAAAGTGCTTGCGCCCGGCGGGCGTCTGGTGGTGATCAGTTTTCACTCGCTCGAAGACCGCATCGTCAAGCAGTTCATTGCCACCCATTCGCGTGAGGTGTTTGACCGGCGTGCGCCTTTTGCCGCGCCCAAGGTGATGCAGCTCAAGGCGCTGGGCCGCACCAAACCGAGCGAAGAAGAAGTCGAGGGCAATCCGCGTTCGCGTAGCGCCGTGATGCGCGTGGCCGAGCGCACCGGAGAGGCCGTATGACTTGCGAGGGGCGGCTTGGCGCTGCCGCAGCCTGCCCGCCGCAAGCCACCTCGGAGGGCTGCCAATGGCCCGCCTGAATCTGGTGCTTTTGCTGGCCGTGCTGGCCAGCGCCCTGTATCTGGTCAACACCCAGTACGAGTCGCGTCGCCTGTATGCCGAGCTTGAAAAGGCGATGGCCCAGGGCCGCAAGATAGACACCGAAAACGACCGCCTGCAAGTCGAAAAACGCGCCCAGGCCACGCCGCTGAAAATTGAAAAGCTCGCCCATGAGCGGCTGCAGATGCGCACGGCCACGCCCGCCATCACCCAGTACGTGAGCTACCCGTCCGCTGCGGCGGCCAGCGCGGGGAAGGCGGCGGCGCCATGAGCAAGGGTAAAAGCAAAAGTGTTCTCTACACGTCCAGCCCGCTGCTGGCGAGCAAGACGCCGGTCTGGCGCAGCAAGTTCATCGTGGCGTGTTTTGCGCTGAGTTTTCTCGGGCTGGCGATCCGGGCTGCCTACATTCAAGTGTTTGCCAACGCTTTTTTTCAGCGCCAGGGCGAGGTGCGCTTTGCCCGCACGCTGGAACTGCCCGCCAACCGGGGGCGTATTCTGGACCGCAATGGCCTGATTTTGGCGTCCAGCGTGCCCGCGTCGAGCATCTGGGCGATTCCTGAAGATGTCGAAGCCAATCCAGTGCAGCTGGCCAAACTGGCCAAAGTGCTGGAAATGCCCCTGGCCGATCTGAAAAAAAAGCTCTCCGATGACCGTAACTTTGTCTGGGTCAAGCGTCAGGTCGAAGAGCCTGTGGCCCAGAAAGTCCATGCGCTGGCCATTCCCGGCATTTACCAGCGCAAGGAATACAAGCGCAAATACCCCGAAGGGGAAACCTCCGCCCACGTCGTCGGATTCACCAACGTTGAAGACAACGGCCAGGAAGGCATCGAGCTGGCCTTCAACAAAGATCTGGCGGGCAAGGCCGGTTCGCGCCGCGTCATCAAGGACCGGCTGGGCCGCGTTGTTGAAGGCGAGGGCGAGCAGGTGCCGCCGGTCGAGGGCAAGGACATTCAGCTGAGCATTGACAGCAAGGTGCAGTTTGTCGCCTACCAGCGCCTGCGCGACGCGGTGATTGCGCGCAAGGCCAAGGCCGGCAGCGTGGTCGTGCTCGACAGCACCACCGGCGAGGTGCTGGCGCTGGCGAACTACCCGAGCTACGTGCCCGACAAGCGCCAGAACCTGACCGGCGAGCAGCTGCGTAACCGCGCCCTGACCGACACCTTCGAGCCCGGATCGACCATGAAGCCGATCACCGTGGCGATGGCCCTTGAAGCGGGCCGCATCAAGCCCCAGACCCTGATTGAAACCGGCCCTGGCCGCTTCAACATTGGCGGCTTCACCATCAGCGACACGCACAACTACGGCACGCTGACCGTTGAGGGTGTGATCCAGAAGTCGAGCAATGTCGGCGCGCTCAAGATCGCCCAAAAAATGAGTCCACAGGAAATGTGGAACACCTACGTGGCGCTGGGCTACGGCCAGAAACCCAAAATCGAATTCCCCGGCGCGGTCACGGGGCGGCTGCGGCCCTGGAAATCGTGGCGCCCGGTCGAGCAGGCAACGATGTCTTATGGTTACGGGCTGTCAGCGTCGCTGCTTCAGATGGCGCACTCGTACACCGCGTTTGCCCAGGACGGCAAGCTCATTCCCATGACCATGCTCAAAAGCAGCCAGCCCGCCATTGGCGTGCGGGTGTTT
>CAIYKK010000385.1 GCA_903926695.1 uncultured Burkholderiales bacterium | reverse complement strand
CAGGGCAACACCATACGCTCCAGGCGCAGCGTGGGTGAAATGCGCCAGCGCGCCATCGTGCGCCAGCAGGAGTACCGCAAGGAAGTCGAAACACAGCTGGCCGACATCACCCGCGAAGTCCAGGCCGATGAGCAAAAGGTCCGCTCGCTGCAAGACGACCTGACGCGCACCGACATCCGCGCTCCGGCGGCGGGCCAGGTCGTGGCGCTGGCGGCCCAGAGCGTCGGCGGCGTGGTCAACCCCGGCCAAAAACTCATGGACATCGTGCCCGGCAACGAACCCATGCTGCTCGAAACCCGCGTGCAGCCGCATCTGATTGACCGCATTCACGCGGGCATGCCGGTCGATGTGCGTTTCACCACCTTTGCGCACTCGCCGCAGTTGGTGCTTGAAGGCAAGCTCGTGTCGGTCTCGGGCGACTTGCTGACCGATCCGCAAAACGGCACGGCTTATTACCTGGCACGCGCCGCCGTCACGCCCGAAGGCTTGAAAAAACTCGGCACGCGGGTGATGCAGCCGGGCATGCCGGTCGAAGTGGTGTTCAAGACCGGCGAGCGTTCGCTGCTGACGTACCTGCTGCATCCGCTGACCAAGCGCATTGCCGCATCCATGAACGAGGAGTGAAACGGTGAACGCACCCATCAACCCTACCCTCACGGCCCGCAGCGCCAACGCACCGGCCAGCGCCCGCCCGTCCGCCCACCGCGCCTTGGCTCTGGCAGCCGCCCTGGCCTGCGCCAGCCTTTGCGCGCCGGTCTGGGCGCTGGACTTGTCGCAGGCCTATCAGGCCGCGCTGGCGCAGGACGCCACGCTGCGCGCCACCCAAGCCGCCACCGCCGCCCGGCGTGAGCGCGTGCCTCAAGCCATGTCGCAGTTGCTGCCCAGCCTGTCGCTCAGCGCCTCGCGCAACCAAAATTCGCTGGAAAGCACTTCGGTCAATTTTCTGGGCAGGTCTGTCACCACCAACACCGACTACACCAGCAGCAACGATGCGCTCACGCTCAAGCAGCCGCTGTTCCGCGCCTACCAGATCGCCGACTACCGCCAGGCCAAAGCGCAGGCCGCCGACGCCGACGCCCAGCTGGAGCTGGAGCTGCAAAACGTCGCCGTGCGCGTCAGCGGCGCTTACTTTGAAGCCCTGCTGACCGCCGAGCAGCTGGCGCTGGCGCTGGCCCAAAAAACGGCCTACACCAGCCAGCTTGATGCCGCCAAAAAACGTTTTGCCGCTGGCTCGGGCATTCGCACCGACATCGACGAGGCGCAGGCCGCGCTCGACCTGAACGTGGCGCAGGAACTTGAAGCGCGCCAGAACGTGGACTTCACCCGCCGCCAGCTCCAGACGCTGGTCAACCAACCCATCGACAAGCTCGCGCCGCTGGACGCCGCCAAAATGGCGCTGGCCGCGCCCACCCCCGGCCGGCTCGAAGACTGGACCGCCCGCGCCGAAGCAGCGAATCCCGAAATCCTCGCCCGCACCGCCCAGGTGGAAGCGGCCCGCCGTGAAGTCGAAAAGGCCGAGGCCGGCCACTACCCGACGCTGGACGCCGTGGCCCAGTGGTCGCGCAGCAAAAACGACAGCGTCACCAACACCAACAGCCGCTACGTCAACCGCTCCGTGGGCTTGCAACTGAACGTGCCGATTTTTGCCGGGGGTTATGTGAACTCCACGGTGCGCCAGGCGCTGGCCAGCCAGGAGCAGGCCGAGCAGACGCTCGAAGCCCTGCGCCGGGACGTGGGCGTGCGGGTCCACCGCGAGTTTCGCGGCGTGACCGAAGGCGTGCTCAAGGTCAAGGCGCTGGAGCAGGCGGTGCGCTCGACCGGGCAGGTGGCGCTGTCGAACCGGCGCTCGTTTGAAGCGGGCAGCCGCACGCTGATCGACACGCTCAACGCCGAGCAGCAAAAGGTGTCGGCCCAGCGCGATCTGGCCCAGGCGCGGTTTGTGTATTTGATTTCGCGGGTACGCCTGCAAGCCCTGAGCGGCGGCCCCAAAGCCGAGGTGATTGACGAAATCAACGGCTGGCTGGCACCTTGAGGCCTTGAGGCTCTGGGCCTGCGGGTGCGCGGTTCGCTTTTTTAGAAAATCGTCTCTAACGCGCTCAGGCCTGAGCCTTTATATTGCACAGGTCCGGCGCGCCGCCCTGACCCACAACTGCGCGCCTCCTGCCCGTCTGGAATTTTTTATGCCCAAAAAGCCCGCGCCCCTCAACACCGATCAGCCCAATCAGCCCAGCCCAGCGCCCCTGCGCGCCACCGCCGAAGACCCCGCCCAGCAAATCTGGCTGGCCGGTCTGGGCGCTTTTTCCAAAGTCCACGAGCAGGGCACCAAGGTTTTTGAAACTCTGGTCAAAGAAGGCCTGGCCCTGCAGCGCCAGACGCAGGCCGCGACCCAAGAAAAAATCGCCAAAGCCAACAGCCGCCTCAGCGCCATGGCCAACAGCATTCCGGCGCCGGGCCTGCGCCCGGACAGGCTGGAAACCATTTTTGAAGACCGCGTCGCCAAGGCCTTGGACCGCCTCGGCATGCCGTCAGCCACGCAGATGAACGAGCTGATCGCCCGGCTCGATGCACTGGAGCGGCGCATCGCGCAACTCAATGACGCGGCCCCGCCCGCGACCCACGGCGCGCCCTCGCCCGAGGCGCCAGCCGCTGCGCCCTCTGCGCCACCGTCCAAGCCAGCCGCAGCCAGGCGGCGCAAGGCCAGCCCTTCCAACTGACTACGCCATGATGTGGCCGCCACGCAAGCCGCGCAGTCAGGGAAAAATGCCTTTTTTCCCGCGCGGGCGGCTGTTCATGGCCCGGTTTGCGGTTCTCCTCATGAGATTCCCTAGTTACGCTCAGGCAAGGGCTGGGGTAGAGTCAGCGCGATCACGAGGACACTAAAAATATGGCGAAAAAAGCGCCACGCCGCACGGCAGAGCGAATCCTGGAGGTCAGCCTCGACCTGTTCAACCGCTTTGGCGAGCCCAATGTGTCCACCACGCTGATTTCTGCCGAACTCGGCATCAGTCCGGGCAACCTGTATTACCACTACCCGGCCAAAGACGAGCTGATCAACGCGCTGTTTGACCGCTACGAGCGCGCCCTGGACGAGCTGCTCAACGCCAGCGACGGCGTGCGCAATGTCGAGGACGCCTGGTTTTTCATGCACACACTGTTTGAGCTGATCTGGCAGTACCGCTTTTTGTACCGCGACCTCAACGACCTGCTGAGCAAAAACCGCCGCATCGAAACCCATTTTCAGGGCGTGCTCAAGCGCAAGACGCAGGCGGTCAAAACCCTGCTCGACGGCATGCGCCACGCAGGCAACTTGACAATTGACACGCGTGAGGTCGAGGCCACCGCCACCAGCATGGTGGTGGTGCTGACGTACTGGCTGAGTTTTGAATATGTGCGCGCCCCGCGCCAGGCGCTGGAGCCCGCCCATGCGCAGTCGGCGCTGCTGCGTGGTGCCCAGCATGTGCTCAATCTGCTGATGCCTTATCTGGAGCCGGGCCAGCGCCAACACCTGCAAGCCCTGGCAATCTCCTACAGCAGCGCGGCAAATTATCCGACCTGACTCGGGCTGCAGGCTCACATAAGATTCAGAAATTAAATCGAGGAGACAACTGCATGTCCAACTGGACCCCCTTTTTCCACACGGGTGCCTACGCATTCGATGCGGCGCGGCTGAAAAAACACTGGGCCCGCCTGCATCAGGGCGACTGCGAGTCCTGGCCCGCAGATGCGGCTGTGCTCAACGCCTGGATTCACTTCCACAACGGCGAGTTTGAGCAGGCCGCCGAGACGGGTTTAAGCGCTGGCGGCGACGGCATCACGGTGGCCAACAAGGCCGCCTGCATGTACGCCAACTACCTCGAAAGCCGCGAACAAAACCGGCTGGCGCTGTTCATGGAAACCGCCGAGCGGGCGCAGGCCCAGCAGGCCGCCAGCCCCGGCAATGCCAACGCCTGGTACTGGCAGGCCTACGCGCTGAGCCGCTACAGCCAGGGCATCAGCGTGGCCAAGGCGCTGGCCCAGGGCTTGGGCAGCAAGGTCAAGACCGCGCTGGAGCACACCATCAAGCTGGCGCCCCGGCACGCCGACGCACACATGACGCTGGCCGCTTTCCACGCCGACGTGATCGACAAGGTCGGCTCGCTCATTGGCAGCATGACCTACGGCGCACGCAAAGACATCGGCCTGGCGCATTACCGCGAAGCGCTCAGGCTCAATCCGTCTTCGGCCATTGCCATGACGGAGTACGCCCACGGCATGGTCATGCTCGAAGGCGAAGAGCGGCTGGAAGAAGCCAGCGAGCTGTACGAACGCGCCGCCGCCTGCGAGCCGCTGGACGCGATGGAGCAGCTCAACGTGGAAATGGTCCGGGTCGAGTTGCAGGACTGAACGCCGCTGGTGCCCGCTGACCGGCGGCGCACCGGCAAAAATCCCGGCCCGGTTCTGCGCCAAAAAAGCGCGGTTAAAAATTCAGCACGCCCGGAAACGCCCACAGCAGGCTGCCGGTCATGAGCACGTAGCGCAAAAATTTGCCGACGGCCATGTAAGCCAGACACGGCCAGAAGGGAAATTTCAGCCAGCCGGCCACCGCGCACAGCGGATCGCCCACGACGGGCAGCCAGGCCAGCAGGCAGGCTTTCGGGCCGAGCTTTTCCAGCCAGCCAATAGCGCGGCTGTGGTGCGCGGAGTGGACGTATTTGTCGGCCACCCGGTGCGCGCTGTAGCCCAGCCACCAGTCGAGCGCGCCGCCCAGCGTGTTGCCTGCCGTGGCCACCAGCACTGTCGGCCAGAACAGGTCCGGGTTCAGTTTGACCAGGCCAAACACCACCGGCTCCGAACCCAGCGGCAGCAGCGTCGCCGAAATAAACGACACGACAAACACTGTGCTCAACCCGAGTTCGGGCAGCGCTAACAGTTCGAGCAGGTGTTCAATCCAGGTTGGCATAGGCGGTGAAGTATAGGCAGCCGGGTTGGT
>CAIYKK010000384.1 GCA_903926695.1 uncultured Burkholderiales bacterium | reverse complement strand
GCCACGCCCCGGCCATCAACCACGATTTACACCGACCAGTCCAACAAGCTGGTGGACAAGTGGATATTGCAGGGCCGCCAACGTTTTGGCCATCTGCGGCTGTTTGGGCGCATTGAAGGGGTTAAGGCTATCGTGGCTGCGCTGCGCGACGGTCAGCCGTTGTACTTGCTGCCGGACATGGATTTTGGGCCTGATGAATCGGTGTTTGTGCCGTTTTACGGCCTGCCGACGGCCACTGTGCCGTCACTGTCGCGCTTTGCCCGTCTGGGCCGCGCCAAGGTCGTGCCGCTGCTGCCGCGCATCACGGCCACGGGCTACGAGGTGCAGGTGTTGCCCGCGTGGAATGATTTCCCCACCAGCGACCCGGTGGCCGACACGGCGCGCATGAACGCCCAGCTGCAGGAATACATCGCCACCATGCCCGCGCAGTATTACTGGGTTCACAAGCGCTTCAAGACGCGGCCCGAGGGCCAGCCTTCAGTCTATTGAGCGCCTGCGGCAAGAGTATCTGTTGAGCAGCCACCCGTCCAGCCGTCAGTCCTGTTCAGGCTGCGAAGATTCCGCCGTATCGTCGGCGGTGGGCGACACGTCAGCTTTCGGCGCTTTGACCGGCTTTTCTTTCGGGTGCGCCCAGTCCCACAGATGCTGAGCGACTTCTTCCACACCCTGGCGCTTGAGGGCTGAAAACAGTTTCACATCGCCGCCGCCCGCTTGCAGCTTGACGATCTGCAGCGCTTTGGCCGCTTCGGTTTTGTTGAGCTTGTCGGATTTTGTCAGCAGCACCAGAAATTTCAGGCCTTCTTCGACACGCGGGCGGATCACGTCGAGCAGCACTTCGTCGAGTTCCGTGAGGCCCAGGCGTGGGTCGCACAGCAGCACCACCGCCTTGAGGTTGTCGCGGGTTTGCAAATAGTTGCCCATCACCTGTTGCCAGCGGTATTTGGCCTCTTTGGGCACCGCCGCGTAGCCGTAGCCGGGCAGGTCGGCCAGCACCGCGTCCTGCACGCCTTGTTTGCCCAGTGAAAACAGGTTGATGCTCTGGGTGCGCCCCGGCGTTTTGGAGGCAAAAGCGAGCCGGTGCTGCTGCGTCAGGGTGTTGATGCAGGTGGATTTGCCCGCGTTGGAGCGGCCAACGAAGGCGATTTCGGGCACTTCGATGCGCGGCAGGTGCTTAAGTTCGGGTGCGGTGGTGAGGAATTTGGCCGTGTGCAGCCAGCCCATGGCGATTTTCGGATCGGGTTTGGCGGGAGCGGCGGCGGGCAAAGAGGGTAAAGAAGTCATGATGTGGGGCTATCCCTGAAAAATCGGTGGCTTGGCGCTGGCCTTGGGACGGCATGCGCGGGAGGAGTGGCGTTGGTGCGATAGGGCGTCGGCCCGCAGATCGTGGCCTCGAAAAGGCTGTCCAGATGCTGAATAATCGGAGTTGCCTCCAAGCCATTGTAAAATCAGATGGTATTCAAGTTCTGTGCGCCAACCAATTAAAAGCCCCGATATGAAGCTGTTCGCTACTTCCCTACTGGCCGCCCTGCTGGCCGTGCCCGCCATGTCGTCATTTGCTGCAGTTGATGAGGCGGCGCCTGCGCACGCTCCAGCGCCCGCTGCAGCGCCCGCTGCAGCTAAGGTCGCCCAGCCTGATCTGGTCAAAGGTGCGGCCACCTTTGGCGCGGTCTGCGTCAGCTGCCACGGAGCCGACGGCAACTCTGGAACGCCCGCTTATCCCAAGCTGGCCCAGCAGCATCCTCAATACCTCATCAAGCAACTGCAGGAATTCAAGTCCGGCAAGCGCAAAAACGCCATCATGGCTGGCTTTGCCTCGACGCTGTCCGATGAAGACATGAAAAACGTCGCCTACTTTGTGACCTCGAAAAAAGCCGCCCCCGGTTTTGCCAAGGAAAAAGAGTTGGTCACGATGGGCGAGCGCATTTATCGCGGCGGCATCGCTGACCGTCAGGTTCCGGCCTGCGCAGGCTGCCACAGCCCGACCGGCGCCGGTATTCCGGCCCAGTACCCACGACTCGCTGGCCAGCATGCGGACTACGCCGCAGCCCAATTAACCGCTTTCCGTGACGGCGTGCGCGGCAACAGCGTGCAGATGACGCAGGTCGCCGCCAAGCTCAATGACAAAGAAATCCGCGCCGTCGCCGACTACATCGCCGGCCTGCGCTGAAAAAACGGCTCGCCGCTTTGAGCAGCGGCAGTTTTTTTGGCAAAAATTGCCTCTAAATCGACGCTTGCATTGAACCCAAGCCGTCATAACTAGTCACATCAAGGCGGGTCTTTCTGAGGAAAGCCCGCCTTTTTTGTTTACTTTTGTTTTGTCCCGCCACCAACGCCAACAGGTTTTATTTCACCTATGACAGTTTCCACAGAAGGCATGAAGGTCAACCTGGGCTCGCGCACCCTGCGCGCATCCGTGGAGTTGCTGTCCTCGATGCGGTTTTCGATTTCGCTGCTGACGGTGATTTGCATCGCCTCCGTCATCGGAACGGTGCTCAAGCAGGGCGAGCCGCTGGGCAATTATGTGAACCAGTTCGGGCCGTTCTGGGCGCAGGTGTTCACGCTGGTGAGTCTGAATACGGTGTACAGCGCCTGGTGGTTTTTGCTGATTCTGGCCTTTTTGGTGGTGTCCACGTCGCTGTGCATTGCGCGCAACGCGCCCAAAATCTTCGCCGAGTTCAGCCAGCTCAAGGAAGATGTGCGCGAGCAAAGCCTCAAGGCTTTCGGCCACCGTGCGCAGGCCGCCCTGAGCGAGGCGCCCGAAGCGGCGGCGCGGCGCATCGGTCAGACGCTGGTGCAAAGCGGCTGGAAGGTCAAGCTGCAAGAGCGCAAGAGCGGCTGGATGGTGGCAGCCAAAAAAGGCTCGGCCAACAAGCTCGGCTACATCGCCGCGCACAGCGCCATCGTGCTGGTGTGCATCGGCGGCCTGCTCGACGGCGACATGATGGTGCGCATGCAGATGTGGCTGGGAAACAAGTCGGTTTACACCGGCGGCGGCCTGATTGCCGATGTGCCCGCGCAGCACCGGCTGGCCGAAAACAACCCGACCTTCCGCGCCAACCTGATGGTCGCTGAAAACACGCAGTCGAGCACCGCCATCCTGAACCAGCCCGGCGGCGTGCTGCTGCAGGAGCTGCCATTTTCCGTGGAGCTGAAAAAATTCGTCGTCGAGTTTTACTCCACCGGCATGCCCAAGCTGTTTGCCAGCGACATCATCATCCACGACAAGGTCACCGGGGAAAAAATCCCGGCTCGGGTGGAGGTGAATCATCCGGCCAGCTACAAGGGCATAGAGATTTTCCAGTCCAGCTTTGATGATGGCGGCTCCAGCGTCATGCTCAAGGCCATTCCGATGGCGGCGACCACCAAACCGTTTGAGATTGAGGGCACGATTGGCGGCTCCAGCACGCTGACCAGCGGCGAAGGCAAAGGCGCGGAAAAACTCACGCTCGAATACACCAAGCTGCGTTTGATCAATGTGGAAAACTTTGCTGGCGCAGGTGCCCAAGGCTCGGGCGCCGATGTGCGCAAGGTCGATCTGCAGCAGGCCATCGATACCCGGCTGGGCGCGGCCAACAAAACCACGGATTCCAAACAGCGGCGCAATGTCGGCCCCAGCATCGGCTACAAACTGCGCGATGCGGCGGGCCAGGCGCGTGAATTCAGCAACTACATGCTGCCGGTCAAGATGGACGACAACCCGGACAGCCCCTCGCTGTTCCTGATGGGCGTGCGCGAAAACGAGGTCGATGCGTTCCAGTACCTGCGCATTCCGGCCGATCCTGAAACCAGCATGGACACCTTTGTGCGCCTGCGGACCGCGCTGGCCGATCCGGCGCAGCGCGATTTGGCGGTGCAGCGCTATGCCCGTCTGGCTACCGGCACCGACCGCCCCGAACTGACCCGTCAGCTCGCCCAGTCGGCCTCGCGTGCGCTGGCTCTGTTTGCAGGCACCGAGGTCACGCCCGCCACAAAAGGCAAGCCGCCGGTCGCCGGTCTGCAGGCGATTTCCGACTTCATGGAAGCCAACGTGCCCGAGGCCGAGCGCAACCGCGCTGGCGATGTGCTGATCCGCATTTTGAACGGCACACTGTTTGAGCTGACCGCCCTGACACGCGAGCAGGCCAAGCTGCCGCCCCTGCCGCAGGATGGAAAAACCCAAGCCTTCATGGCGCAAATGGTGCTGACCCTGTCGGACGCGCCGCATTACCCGGCGCCTATGGCTTTTCAGTTAAAGGATTTCAAGCAGGTCCAGGCCAGCGTGTTCCAGGTGGCGCGGGCGCCGGGCAAGAAGATTGTCTATCTGGGCTGCGCCTTTTTGATTTTGGGCGTGTTTGGCATGCTGTATGTGCGCGAGCGTCGCATTTGGGTCTGGCTGGCGCCGTCGGCCTTCACCCCTGCAAACCATAGTGATGATGCCGCCGCCCGCACCGAAGCTGAGCCGTTGGTGTCAGAATCGGCGCCAGCCAGCCAGGCCACGATGGCGCTGTCCACCAACCGCAAGACCATGGATGGCGACAAGGAATTTGAAATGCTGAAAATGAAACTGCTGCAGGCGCCCCTATGAACACTATGACGAGTATCAACACCACCACCCTTTCAGCCGGGCGTGGCAGCACGCTGAGCCTGAACGAAGGTTATTTCGCCAAGCGCGACGTGCTCGACTGGGTTTTTGCCCTGCTGGTGACGGGCGGTTTTCTCTACGCCTTTGCGCGCTACAGCGCCTACATGGACGTTTACGAAAAAGGTATTTTGCTGGGAGCCATTCCGTCGGCGATTGCGCTGGGCTGGTTCTGGCGACCGCTGCGCTTGCTGATGCTGGTGGTCAGCGGTTTTGCGCTGCTGGGCATCAACTCTTATCAGGGCGATCTGGGACGCGCTGAACAGGTGTTTTGGCTCAAGTATTTTCTGTCCAGCCAGTCGGCTATTTTGTGGATGAGCGTGCTGTTTTTTATGAGCACGATTTTTTACTGGCTGGGCATGTTTGCCAGTAACACGCCGTCAGCCAGTGGCGCCAGTCACAGCGCGACGCTCGAATCGCTGGGCTCAAAAATCGCCTGGACCGGCGTCGGCATGGCGCTGATCGGCACGCTGGTGCGCTGGTACGAAAGCTACCTCATTGGCGCGGACGTGGGCCACATTCCGGTCAGCAACCTGTACGAAGTGTTTGTGCTGTTTTCGTGGATGACGGCGGTGTTTTACCTGTACTTTGAAGCTGAGTACAAAACCCGTTCGCTGGGCGCTTTTGTCATGCTGGTGGTCAGCGGCGCAGTCGGATTTTTGCTCTGGTACACCGTGGTGCGTGATGCCCATCAAATCCAGCCGCTGGTGCCCGCCCTCAAGAGCTGGTGGATGAAGCTGCATGTGCCCGCCAACTTCATCGGCTACGGCATGTTTGCGCTGACGGCGATGGTGTCGCTGTCGTACCTCGTCAAGCAGCAGGCGCTTGAAACCCGCTGGTACAAACTCACGCCGCTGTGGCTGCTGGGCGTGGTGCTGTGCTTTGTGCCGATTGTTTTCCGTAAATCCCCGCTGGAGGCGGGCGGCAGCCATTACTGGCTGGGCTACCTGCTGGTTTCCGGCCTGATTGCGGGCGGTATTTTGCTGGGCCGCAAACGCATTGCCGAGCGCCTGCCAAGCCTGGAAGTGCTCGACGATGTGATGTACCGCGCCATTGCCGTTGGATTTGCCTTTTTCACCATTGCCACCGTGCTGGGCGCTCTCTGGGCCGCCGAAGCCTGGGGCGGCTACTGGAGCTGGGATCCGAAAGAAACCTGGGCTCTGATCGTCTGGCTCAACTACGCGGCCTGGCTGCACATGCGGCTGATGAAGGGTCTGCGCGGCACCGTCGCGGCCTGGTGGGCGCTGGTCGGGCTGGTCGTGACCACCTTTGCCTTCCTCGGCGTGAACATGTTCCTGTCCGGCCTGCACAGTTACGGAACCTTGTAGGTTTGCGGCGGCTCCCACCATCTCCTGCCACAAAGGATTTGCCATGCTGATCAAAACAAACGCCAGCGGATTTGACCATCCCGTTTCCAGCGAGATCACGCCCCAGCCGATTTACCAAAGGCGGCGCGAGCTGATCCGGCTGATGGCAACCGGCGCGGCGGGTGCGACGCTGGCCGGTTGGGCCAGCCGCGACGCGATGGCGCAAACCGCGTCAAAACCCGGCAAATTGCCAGCCCTGGCGGGCGCAAAATCCGCCGTGGCTGGCGCGGCGGTAGTGGACAAAATCACCGACTACAAAGACGCCACCAGCTACAACAATTTTTATGAGTTCGGCACCGACAAGGCCGATCCGGCCCGCAACGCCGCGACGCTGCCCATCAAGCCGTGGTCGGTGACGGTCGAAGGACTGGTCAAGCAGCCCAAAACCTTTACGCTCGAAGAGCTGCTCAAGCTCAGCGCGCAGGAAGAGCGCATTTACCGCCTGCGCTGCGTCGAGGGCTGGTCGATGGTGATTCCCTGGGTCGGCTATTCGCTCTCGGAGCTGATCAAAAGGGTGGAGCCGCTGGGCAGCGCCAAATATGTCGAGTTCATCACGCTGGCCGATCACAAGACGATGCCGTTTGTCGGCTCGCGCGTGTTGGACTG
>CAIYKK010000383.1 GCA_903926695.1 uncultured Burkholderiales bacterium | reverse complement strand
GGGGCGCCATGATTTGTGGCTGCTGCCCGCGCATTTTATGCACTCTGAAGGCAACTTTCACTTCTACGACCCTGTCAGCCGGATTTTGTTCACGGGCGACTTGGGCGCGTCGATGGTGTCGGGCGCACAGGCTGGCAAATTTGTGACCGACATGAAAGCGCACATTCCGCTGATGGAAGGCTTTCACCGGCGCTACATGGTGTCGAACAAAATCCTGCGGCTGTGGGTCAGCATGGCGCGCCAGCTGGACATTTCCATGCTGGTGCCGCAGCACGGCTCGCCCATCACGGGCCAGCAGGCGATTCAGGATTTTTTCAACTGGATTGAAAACCTGATGTGCGGCATTGATCTGTTTGATGAGCACATCTACCAGCTGCCCATTGACGCGATTGACCCGGTGACGCGGCAAATGCGTCTTTGACGCCGCCGTAACGCCGTCAATTCCTGGATTTCAAAACTCCGTCACCGCCGACCAGTAGGTTCCAGCGGCGCCAGAGCCGCCAACCCAGCAGCAGCGCCACGATGGCGGCATAGACGGCCACCTCGGCAAAATTGTGCTTGCCCGCACGCATCCAGAAAAAATGCAGAATGCCCAGACAGGCAATCAGGTACACCAACCGGTGCAGTTGCTGCCAGCGTTTGGCGCCCATCGCCTTGATGACAGCATTGAAAGACGTGGCCGCCAGCGGCGTGAGCAGCACAAAGGCCGAAAAACCCACCAGAATAAAAGGCCGCTTGGCAATATCTTTGGCGATATCGTCCAGTTCAAAACCCATGTCAAACCAGCTGTAGCTCAGCAGGTGAACGCTGACGTAGAAGTATGCAAACAGCCCCAGCATGCGCCGAAACCGCGCCAACGCAGGCGTGGCGCTGATCACCCGCAGCGGTGTGACCGTCAGCACGATGCAGATAAAACGCAGCGTCCAATCGCCGGTGGCGCGGACCAGTGCCTCGGCCGGATTGGCACCCAGCCGGTTCGCCAGCGCCGCATACACGAGCCAAACAAACGGCAGCAGGCACGCGGTGAACAGCAGTGGTTTTGCGGCGGGGCGCAGCAGCAGCTTGTGCCGCCCCGCGAGCCAGGCAGGCATCAGAAATTCTTTTTCAAATCCATGCCCGCGTAGAGCTGGCCGACCTGCGCTTCGTAGCCGTTGAACATCAGCGTTTTGCGCTTTTTGGCAAACAGCCCGTCCTCGCCGATGCGCCGCTCGGTGCTTTGGCTCCAGCGCGGATGATCGACCAGCGGATTCACGTTGGAATAAAAGCCGTATTCCTGCGCCGCTGCCTTGTTCCAGGCGGTGCGCGGCTCCTTGTCGGTGAAGCGGATTTTGACGATGCTTTTGATGCTTTTAAAGCCGTATTTCCACGGCACGACCAGGCGCACCGGCGCGCCGTTCTGGTTGGGCAGCACTTCGCCGTACATGCCGAACGTCAGCAGCGCCAGCGGGTGCATGGCTTCGTCCAGCCGCAGCCCTTCGACGTAAGGCCAGTCCAGCACACGCGAGCCGACAAACGGCATGGTTTTGTGATCCGCCAAGGTGACGAACTCCACATACTTGGCGTTGCCCAGCGGCTCGACTTTTTTGATCAGCTCGGCCAGCGAATAGCCAACCCACGGAATCACCATCGACCAGCCCTCGACGCAGCGCAGGCGGTAAATGC
>CAIYKK010000382.1 GCA_903926695.1 uncultured Burkholderiales bacterium | reverse complement strand
GCTGCCTCGCGAGCTCGGCTATATTCAGGAATCTGTTGAGGTCCCCAACTCCGGCAGGACCGTAATACACATCCAGGATGCCCCAGTCGAAGGTGCTATAGACCAGCTTGTCGGGAATGCTCTTCCAGTAGGTGTTGACGAAGCGTGCATCGTCCTGCCAGATGGTTTGCATGAAGCCCGGAGGCGTCGGACCTTCGATGACCACCACGCCTTTTTCACCGGGCACAGTCAGCTCTTCGCCGGTGGCTTCGTGCAGCAGCTTGACGTTGTAGCCGTACATCGGGATGCCGGGGCTGCCGAACTTGCTGGGTTTCTTCTCCACGCCGTTGGCGATGGTGAGAATCGGCCAGCCGCTTTCGGTCTGCCAGTAGTTGTCGATGATGGGCACGTTCAGGCCTTCGCTGATCCAGCGGGCGGTTGGCTCGTCCAGCGGCTCGCCCGCCAGAAACAGGGCGCGCAGGCTGGACAGGTCGTACTTGGTCAGCAATGCGGGGTCTTGCTTCTTCAGCACGCGCACAGCGGTTGGCGCGCTGAACATGACGGTGACCTTGTATTTTTCGACCAGCTCCCACCAGACGCCGCCGTTGGGTTTTTTGTCCAGGCCTTGCGTGGGCAGGCCTTCGTACATGATGGTCGCCATGCCAGCAATCAGCGGGCCATAGACGATGTAGCTGTGGCCCACGACCCAGCCGATATCGCTGGTCGAAAAGAAGGTTTCGCCTGCCTTGCCGTCAAAAATGTGCTTCATGCTGGCGGCCAGGGCGACGGTGTAGCCGCCGGTGTCGCGCTGCACGCCCTTTGGCTTGCCGGTGGTGCCGCTGGTGTAGATGGTGTAGCTGATGGCGGTGGCGTCCAGCCATTCGCAGGGCACCTGGGTTTCAAAATGCGTTTCGCGCAGTTCGTTCCAGAGGTGGTCGCGTCCGGCCACCAGTTCCATCTTGGTCAGGCCACGGTCGGCCAGCAGCACGGCGTCGGGCTTGTGGCTGGACAGGCGAATCGCCTCGTCGAGCAGCGGCTTGTAAGGCAGCGCCTTGCCGCCACGCGAGCCGCCGTCGGAGCTGACGATGACCTTGGGCGCAGCGTCTTCAATGCGCGAGGCCAGCGAGCCGCTGGCAAAGCCGCCAAACACCACGCAATGCACCGCGCCGATGCGGGCGCAGGCCAGCATGGCAAAAGCAGCTTCGGCAATCATCGGCATGTAGATCAGCACGCGGTCGCCCTGCTCCACGCCCAGCGCTTTCAGACTGGCAGCCATGCGCTGCACTTCGGCGTGCAGGTCTTTGAAGGTGTAGGTTTTTTCGGTACCGGTTTCGCTGGACACGGCAATCAAGGCAGCCTGGTCGGCGCGCTCGGCCAGGTGGCGATCCACGGCGTTGTGGCACAGATTGGTCAGACCGCCTTCATACCACTTGGCAAACGGCGGATTGTCGTAGTTGCAGACGCGGTCAAAAGGCTTGTGCCACTCGATCAGATTGGCCTGCTCGGCCCAGAAAGCCTCGGGCTGGTCAATGGACTGCTGGTAAAAATCGGTGTAATTCGCGGGGGTTTGGCTCATGACGTGTCTCCAAAAACGGTTTTTGTGCGGGCTGTTTGGTTTCAGGAGCTGGCAACGGGGCAATGACTTGCGCCGGACTGACGCGCTGAAATGCCTACGGTCATGAAAAGCCTTAACCGTAGCGGCCAGCTATCTGAATTTTTAATTATTGATAAGAGACTTGCAATTCGCTGACATGACGGGCACCCGGCACAGGGACAAAAACAGGGTCGTTGCGCTGTCTCAAGCCGTGCGAAAACGCAGCGCTGGCACCCAACGCCCAAACGGCCCGCCGCTTATTTAATCAGCGGCAAAAATTCCCTGAACAGCTCGTGTTCGGCGGTGCGCAGCCACTCAAAAGCCACCATTTCGGTGGTGACCAATTCCGCACCGTTGCCCGCGAGCCGGTCAAAAGCAGCGTCGCGGCTGCGTTCGCTGCGCGAGCTGCAGGCGTCCGTCACCACCCACACGTCGAACTCTTGTTCGAGCAGTTCGAGCGCGGTCTGCAGCAGGCAAACATGGGCTTCGCAGCCGGCAATCACGATCATGCTGCGGCCTTCTTCCTGCGGCTCGGGCGGCTTTTGCATGTGCTTGGGCAGACTGCGGGCGTTGCCGCCCTGGGTCGGTTTACGCACTGGCGGGCGCAGCCATTCAACCAGCCCGTCGGAGGCGGCGCTGAAGTGCATCTTGGCCAGGGTTTTACCGCCCGCCGAGTCAATCGCCGCCTGCACTTCGGGCAGGTTCTGGCCGAGTTTTTCGGGGTTTTGGGCGGTGCCCCAAACCGGTACGTCCAGCAGCCGCGCCATGCGAGCCAGCCGCACGGCGTTGGCCACGACCAGCTCCTGCTCAAAAATCACTGGCATCAGGCGCGCCTGGTAATCGACCAGCACGAGTTGGGAGTCATCAGCATCTAGCAACATAGGTATTCCAAAAAAATGAGGTGCAGTTTATCCGGGAGCGTCAGGTCTTCACCTGCGCAGGCAATTCGGCAAACTTAAGCAGATGGGTTGCCAGCAGTGTTTCGGCCAAAAAACACACCAGCGCCAGCAAAAAACACAGCACGCCGGACAAAAAGCACAGCGTGGCGATTTTGAAAATGGGCAATTCGCTGGTCTGGCCCAAGAACAGCAGCACGATGGTCGTGCCGATCAAAATGGCGCAAAACGTCAGCAGCGCCAGGCAACTGTTGACCAGCCGACCCCTGCGCCTGAGCTGACGCAACTCGCCGTACATCTTGGCGGCCTTCAGAGGCTCAATCGTGTCGGTTTCCAGGCGGTTTTCAAGAAAGCGGGCGCGGTCAATGATGCGGGCCAGCCGACCGGCGACGGCGGCAATCATGCCCGAAACAGCCGTGAGCAAAAACACCGGCGCCACGGCCAACTGGATGCCGTGAGTGACCGTCGCAAGGTCGGGGGCAAAATTCATCAGGAACTTTCGCTGCATGAGAGGGAGAAGCGCTTATTTTCTCATGCAGCGCGGGGCAAGGCGAGGTGCCAGCCCCGCACGGACAGCGGCGCCCCAGCGCCCCGCCCGCGCCTTCAGTGGTGGTGCAACTGCTCGTTGACCTCATTCAAGCCGGGAATAAAAAAGCTCGTCGGCATGGGCGGAATCGTGGCCTGAAACGCCTCCAGCGCCGACTTGATGCCGCCGCCCGATTCGTTTTCGAGCATGTGGGTGGTGCTGAGCATCATTTCCCGGTGCATCTGCAGCGCCACCATGCTCAGTTCCTGCCAGTAGTGGGTCAGGCTTTGCACATTGGCGCGCACCAGTTCGGTCTGGACCGCCAGCAGGTCGGCGGGCTGGCAGGGACCAGCGAGTTTTTGCGCCGCCTCCGTATGGCGAACCGAGGCTTCGTGGGCGATTTCCTGCTGGACTCTGCGCAGGGCTTCGCTGCCCCGGTAAAGCGCGCTGGAGCTTTCGTGGGCAACGGCAAGCTGCTGGCGACCCATCTCGGTCACCAGATTGAGCACACGCAACTCATTGCCGGAAGTCTTGTCAACGACAGGC
>CAIYKK010000381.1 GCA_903926695.1 uncultured Burkholderiales bacterium | reverse complement strand
TGGGCAAAAGCCTGGGGCCGTGGCTGGCGCAGCTGGGCATCAAGGTCTCGCTGGACGCGGCCAGCATCAAGGCCTTTGCCGTCAAATACCTCAGCGCCAATTTTGAGGAAGCACTGGGTTCGGTGATGGTGTCGCTCAAGCTAGGCGGCAGCGTCGCGCTGGCGGTGCTGGGCAACTTGATTCTGGTGCCGGTGGCGCTGTTTTTTCTGCTCAAGGACTGGGATCGATTTGTCGCTTTTCTCGTCGAGCTGGTGCCGCTGCGGCTGCGTGCCTCGTTTGACAGCTTCATGGAGGAGGCCGATTCGGTGCTGGGCCAGTACCTGCGCGGCCAGCTTTTGGTGATGGGCGTGCTGGCGGTGTATTTCAGCACCGCGCTGGCGCTGTTCGGCTTTGATCTGGCGGTGCCGGTCGGCGTTTTTACCGGGCTGGCGTTTTTTATTCCTTATCTGGGCTTTGGCTCGGGCTTGATGCTGGCGTTTCTGGCGGGAATGCTGCAGTTTGACGGCCTGTACGGCGTGCTCGTGGTGCTGGGCGTGTATGGCACCGGGCAGCTGGTCGAAAGCATTTACCTCACGCCCCGGCTCGTGGGCGAGCGCATCGGCCTGCATCCGCTGGCGGCGATTTTTTCGCTGCTCGCTTTTGGGCAACTGCTGGGTTTTCTGGGCGTGCTGATCGCGCTGCCTTCGAGCGCCGTGCTGCTGGTGGCCATACGCCGCCTGCGCGCCAGCTACCTGCTCAGCAAGCTCTACCAAGAATGAGCCCGCCCATGACCGGCATGATGAAACAACTCGCCCTCGACATCGGGTTGTCCACCGACCCTTCATTTACCAACTTCTGCAGCGGCCCGAACGACGCCACGGTGCGCCAGCTTGAACTCTGGGCCGACGGCCCGCTGCATTCGCTGGTGCCTACCTATTTGTGGGGCGAAGAGGCCAGCGGCAAAACCCATCTGCTCAAAGCCGTGAGCGAAGCCCTGCGCGGCCACGGCGCTTTGAGCGGCTGGATGGACGCGTCCATGCTGGAGCCGCCCGAGTTCAACGAAGCCTGGTCCGCCGTCATCATGGACGATTGCCACCTTTACACGCCCGCGCAGCAACGCGCCGCGTTTAACTGGTTTGTCAACGCCCTGAGCACCGACGACGGCCAGCCGCGCTGGGTGCTGGCCGCTGGCAACGCGCCGCCCGCCGATCTGGCCCTGCGCGAAGACCTGCGCACCCGCCTCGGCTGGGGCCACGTTTTTGCGCTGCAGGCGCTGGGCGACGCCGAGCGGCGCGCCGTGATCCAGCGCGAAGCCGATGCGCGCGGTATTGCGCTGGGTGATGAGGTCGTGGACTTCATGCTCACGCGCTTTTCCCGCGACCTGGGCAGCCTGATGCAGCTGCTCGACCAACTCGACAGCTATGCGCTGCAAACCCAGCGGGTCATCACGATCCCGCTGATCAAATCCATGCTGGAGAGCGAATGACGACTGAAACAACAACTGCGCGCCGCAAAATGGCCCTGTTCGATCTGGACCACACGCTGATTCCGTTGGACTCGGATTACGAATGGGGCGAATTCACCATCGCGCTGGGCTGGTGCGACGCCAGCGAATTCAAGCGCCGCAACGCCGAGTTTTTCGAGCAGTACCGCGCTGGCGTGCTCGATGTTCACGAATACGTGCGTTTTGCCACCCAGGCCATCCGCGAGCAGGGCGCTGAAAAATCCCGCGCCGCCCACGACCAGTTCATGGCCGATGTGGTGACCAAAGCCATCACCGCGCAAGCCGTCGCGCTGATCGAACAGCACCGGACAGCGGGCGACGAAATCGTCATCGTCACCGCCACGAATGAATTTGTCACGCGCCCGATTGCCCAGGCTTTCGGCGTCAGCGAGCTGATTGCCGTTGAGCTGGAGCGCGACGCGCAAGGCGCGCTGACCGGAGAAATCAAGGGCATCCCGTCGGCGCGAGAAGGCAAAGTCACCCGCATGGAACAATGGCTGGCCGCACGCGGCTGGGGCTGGGACGATGTGGAAACCACCTTTTACACCGACTCCCTGAACGACTTGGCGCTGCTGGAAAAAGCCACCTGGCCGGTGGCAACCAACCCCGACGAGCGTTTGCGCGCACTGGCGCAGGCGCGGGGATGGCGCATACTTGACCTGTTTTAGCCCGCCGCCGCTGTCGTTTCCTGCGCCGCGAGCGGCCAGACTGCCCGTATTTATCCGAAGGACGCAGCGCCTGCTGGCATGCAGCCGCCGCCCGTCTCGTTCCGTTTTAGAAGACCATGATTAAAAAATTCATCAGCAAGCTGTTTGGAAAAACAGCCAGCCCGGCGACCGGCGAATCCGGCGAGCCCTCCGGCGCCAAGCCCGCCGCCAGCCGCGTCAAAAAATCGCCCTTCGGCAAGCGCCATGACATCGAAGCCAAAGACCACGGCATTGACCCGAATCTGGTCGATGAACGGGCGATGGACGTGGTTCGCACGCTCAAGCACGCTGGGTTTGAAGCCTACATCGTCGGCGGCGCGGTGCGCGATTTGCTCGTCGGCCTGCGTCCCAAAGATTTTGACGTGGCCACCAACGCCACGCCCGAGCAGGTCAAGTCGCTGTTTCGCCGCGCCTTCATCATCGGGCGGCGTTTTCGCATCGTTCACGTCATTTATGGCCGGGGCCGCGAGCATGAGGTGATTGAGGTTTCCACTTTCCGCGCCCATCTGCACAGCAGCCAGGCCGAGCAGGTCGGCGGCAACGAACGCACCAGTAAAAACCAGCTCGCGGGCATGAAACACGCCGTCGATGCGTCCGGGCGCGTGCTGCGCGACAACGTCTGGGGTCCGATGGAAGAAGACGCGGCGCGGCGCGACTTCACCATCAACGCCATGTATTACGACCCGGAAACGCAAATCGTCGTCGATTACCACAACGGCATCGGCGACTCGAAAAAGAAAATCGTCCGCATGATTGGCGATCCGGCGCTGCGCTACCGCGAAGACCCGGTGCGGATCATCCGCGCCGTGCGTTTTGGGGCCAAACTGAGCGCGCTGGGTTTTAAGTTTGAAGAAAAAACCGCCGCGCCGCTGTGCGAGATGCGCGGCTTGCTGGCCGATGTGCCGCAGTCGCGCCTGTTCGACGAAATGCTCAAACTGCTGCAGACCGGCCACGCGCTGGCCAGCATCGCGCAGCTCAAGGAATTGGGGCTGGGCACCGGCATTTATCCGCTGCTCGATGTGGTCGTTGAAATGGCCGAGGAGCCGTTTTTAAAACTCGCGCTGCAGGACACCGACCGCCGCGTCGGCGAAGGCAAGCCGGTCGCGCCGAGCTTTTTGCTCTCGTGCGTGTTGTGGGCCGATGTGCGCCACGGCTGGGACTGGCGGCTCAAGCGCGGCGACGCGCCCATGCCCGCGCTGCAGGACGCGATTGACGAGGCGTTCAACGCCCGCATCGGCGACGTGTCCGGGCGCGGCAAGCTGGGCATCGACATGCGCGAAATCTGGAGCATGCAGCCGCGCTTTGAAAAGCGCACTGGCAACGCGCCGTATTCGCTGCTGGAGCAGCCGCGCTTTCGGGCCGGTTTTGACTTTCTGCGCCTGCGCGGGCAGATCGGCGAGATTGACCCGGCTCTGGGCGAATGGTGGGAAAAGTTCAGCACCGCCTACGACGACGAGCGCCACGACATGGTCGAAGCGTTGCGCCAGTCGCAGCTGAAAAAGCCGCAGACGCCGCGTGTACGCGTCAAGCGGCCCGCCGCGCCTACCGATGATGTGTCCGGCGTTGAGGGCGTGTCCGGCACCGATAGCGCGGTGCAAGCCATGCCTGCGCCGTCAAGTGCCAGCCCGGTTGGCCTCGAAGGCGTCGAACCCGCGTGGCAGGAAGGCGACGCCGCCCCGGCCAAAAAACGCCGCCGCCGCAAGAAGCCCGCCAGCCGCAGCGCAGAAGGCGCAGACAGCGGGCAAGGCGGGCAAGGCGCAGACAGCACCCCAGGCGAGTCAAGCGCCCAAAGCAGCGCCCGCCCCCAAAGCGCCAACGAGGCGCCGCCCGCGCCCGGCGCTTTCGCCCCCGCATCTGATTACTGAGCGGGCAGCCGGGGAATGAATCGCGTGTCGCCTCAAGCGTCTGAAGCCGCTTCTTTCCAGAGGCAGCCATACCCGCTGCCCGGCCAGACCCAAGCGTCAGCGCTGGCACAGCCTCAGCCCGCAGACAAGGCCGCTGCCGGGCGTGACCCGGTCACGGCGTATATCGCGCTTGGCGCCAATCTGGGTGACGCAGCAGCTGCGCTGCGCTGGGCGGTTCAGGCGCTTGACGACTTGCCACTGAGCCGGGTGCGCCTCGTTTCCAGCCTTTACAAAACCGCGCCGCTGGACACCGATTCAGGCGTCGAAGTGGCCGCACCGGGCAATGATTATTTGAATGCTGTCGCGGCGCTGGAAACCGGCCTGAGCGCGCCCGCGCTGCTTGATGCGCTGCAGGCGCTGGAGTTGCAAGCCGGGCGGCAAAGGCCGTACCGCAACGCGCCGCGCACGCTGGATTTGGACGTGCTGCTTTACGGCAGCGCTTGCATTGACTCCAGCCGCTTGACAGTGCCGCATCCGCGCATGACGCAGCGCGCTTTTGTGCTCGTGCCGCTGGCCGAGATTGCGCCGGGGCTGGTCAGCGCCGGGCAGCTGGAGGCCGTGGCGCATCAGGCCATTGGGCTATTTGAAGATGCGGTTGACGCGGACTGGACGGACGCCCGGTGTTAACCGCCGCTGTTCAGGGCGCGAGCCGTTCGCGCAGCCAGCCTGCATCGGCCTGCTGGGTGTAGCGCAGCCGGTCGTGCAGACGGCTTTTGCGGCCCTGCCAGAATTCCCAATGATCGGGTTTCAGGCGGTAGCCGCCCCAGTGCGGCGGGCGCGGCGGCTGCAGCAAAAATTTCGCGCCGAATTTGGCTGCATTGCCCACCAGCACGCTGCGCCCGGAAATCACCTCGCTTTGCGGGCTGGCCCAGGCGCCTAGGCGCGAGTCCAGTGGGCGGCTGTGAAAATACGCGTCGCTTTCCTCGTCCGAGACTTTTTCGACTTGGCCTTCGATGCGCACCACGCGCTCCAGTTCGATCCAGTGAAACTGCAGCGCCGCATACGGGTTGCCCGCCAGTTCCTGGCCCTTGCGGCTGGCGTAGTTGGTGTACCAGACGATGCCCTGCGCATCAAAACCCTTGATCAGCACCACGCGGGTGGACGGGCGCAGGTCGCTGGCGACGGTGGCCAGCGTCATGGCATTGGGCTCGGGCACCTGGGCGGTGATGGCTTCGGTGAGCCACTGGTCAAACTGGCTCAGCGGGTCGGCGTGCGAGGCGCTTTCGTTGAGTTCGGCGCGCTCGTAGCTCTTGCGCAGGTCGGCAATGGAGGAGGTATGCTGTGACATGCGGCAAGTATAGAGACTGCGACACTGGCACCGGCACCGGCACCGGCACCGGCACCGCGCCGCGCCGCCAGCCAGCCAGCCAGCCGCTGGGCCGCCGCCTTGATGCGCACGGCGTGCGGGTGATAAGTTCCCGACGCACGGCGCGCTTTCAGGGCCGGAAGCTTTCAATCATGGAAAGTTTTCAAGCCTTGAAAGTTTTTAATCATGAACAGGTTTTTTAAAAAGGTTTTGCGTGATGTTTGATCAAGACGGCGACAGCCCGCAGGGTGTGGCTCTGCTGCTGGTGTTTGGCCTGGTGGCGCTGGTGATTGCTGTGGTTATCGGTGTTGGCGTTCGCAGCGTATCGGCAAGAGTATCCGGCCCAGCCGCGCCAGTGGCTTTGACCGCCGGGTCAGCCGCTCTGGTCGCCGGGCCGGGGAATGTGGCCAGCCTGGCCAATCCGGCCAGTGCTGCAAGTGTGGCCGGTGAAGCTATTACAGCCAGTGTGGCAACTGTTGCAGGTGTTGCCAGTTCAGCCAGTGCAGCCAGTGCAGAAAACCCGGCCCCCGCCAGCCTGAACGCCGCCCAAGCCGCCTCAGACGCTGCCGGTATCGAGGTCGAGCAGGGCGTGGTGCAGTTTTATTTCGCCTCCGGCAAGGCAGACTTGGCCGTAGGCGCCAGTGATGCCCTGGATGCGATGGTCCAGAGCGCCCGGTCTGGCCGCACGCTGGTGATCACCGGGTTTCATGACGCCACCGGAAGCGCCGCCAAGAATGCCGAACTGGCCCGCCAGCGTGCGCAGGCCGTGCGCAACGCGCTCAAAGCGGCTGGCGTGGCCGAAGCCAAGATGGTTTTGAAAAGTCCCCAGGCGGTCAGCGGCAGCGATGCGCAGGCGCGACGGGTGGAAATCAGCCTGCAGTGACCGCGAACGCGCTGGTGCTGCCCTTGACACTGCGCAAACACAGCCAACTATTTTTCGCCATCATGCATGAGGTACCGGGCCAAAGTTGTTTCAACTGCTCTGAATGTGTTTCTGCAATCCTTTGGCAGTGCGTACAGGGAGGATCGTCATGAAATTGTTTTATCCGTTTGAGCGCCAGGGGAGCGCGCACCTGCGCAAATCCCGCCAGTATCTGGAGGATGCCAATCTGGGACGTGTCGAGCACCTGGCGGCGGCTGAACACCACAGCGCGCTGGCCAAGATGTACTCCGAGCGTATCGCCCGCATCGAGGCCGAGATTGGCGATGCGTTTCAGATGCACTCCTTCAGCGCTGAGTCGGTCGAGCAAACTGTCCCCGAGGAAGCGCGCCTGAAGTCCGATTCGGTGCTGATTTACCCCTCACGCGCTTCGCACGGCTGAGCGGGCGGGCTGATCAGCGCAGGCCGGTTCCGCCGCCCTCGTTGGGGCGCTGGATCAGTTCGATCTTGTAGCCGTCGGGGTCGGTGACAAAGGCAATCACCGTGGAGCCACCCTTGACCGGGCCGGCTTCACGGGTGATGTTGCCGCCCGCCGCCCTGATCTTGTCGCAGGCCGCCGCCACGTCGGGCACGCCCAGCGCGACATGGCCGAAGGCGCTGCCCATGTCGTAGCGCTCGGTGCCCCAGTTGTACGTCAGCTCAATCTCGGCCTGCGCCGGGTTGCCTTCGTAGCCGACGAAGGCCAGGCTGTATTGGTATTCGGGGTTTTCGGACGTGCGCAGCAGTTTCATGCCCAGCACCTCGGTGTAAAAATCAATGGCGCGTTGCAGGTTGCCAACGCGCAGCATGGTGTGAAGAAGCCGCATGGTGAATTTGCCGGGTAGTGAATGAAAGGCTGATTTTCGCCACAATTCCCGGCCAGCGCAGCGCTAACTCTTGGCTGCCAGCCCGGCATAGTTTTGTTCAGGCGTGACCGGCTCTGACTCTGCGGATGAGGGGCTGCGCCTCTTTGCCCGCCTGGGTGCCCGCGCCGGTTTTCTTTTCCTCGGAATGCTGGCCGCGCAGGGCCAGCGCGCCCGCCGCCACGCCGATGGCCAAGGCCGCATAGACGCCGGTCACAGCGCCCGCCGAAAGCCGGTGTTCAGCGCTCGCCGGGCGCCGGTGTTCAAGGCCGCCCGGCGGCAAGTGCTGCCGCGTCAACGGCGTGTCTGGCAGGCAGCGCACTGTGCTGGTGGCTGCGTTTGGAATTGCGCCGGTGGTGGCGCTCGCAATCGCGCCGGGCGCAGCGCGCAACGTGGCCGGGCTGCGGCGCAGGGCGGCGTAGGCCAGCGCCAAAACGGCGCTTGACAGAAGGCTGGTCAGACTGCCAGCCAGCGCGCCTTGAGCCAGAACGGTTTTCCATTGAGTCACGGTCGATTCTCCTTGCTGAAGCGTCAGTGTGTGCGCGTGGGTGCCCGCCACGGTGTAGGCGCGGGCCGCACAACAGGATAAGGCGCCGTCTGGCTGACTGCGCGCTTGATGTCTTCAAAGCGGTGGCCATAAAAAATCCTCCAGACAAATCAATCTCTGGAGGATTTTTTACGGAAACCGGCCTGCGCCGGGCGGGGAAACTCAGGCGCTCACGGCGGCTGGTTCGGCACTTTGTGGGGCTTTTTCGCCTTCGCTGTCGGAGCAGGTCGCGCCGCCGCAGCCGTGGATGACTTCTTTAGGCAGGGCGTCGGGCATGGTCACGACGCCAGTCAGCGGGTCAAAACCGACGCTGCGCAGGTGCTGGGCCAGTGCCGCATCCATGCTCTGGGTGTGCTGCGGGAGCCAGACCGCCAAATCGCGGATCATCTGGCGCACGGTGGCCAGGTCGCCGCTGCCGATCAGCTTGATGCCTTCACGCATCACCTGCAGCACGATCTGGTGCTGCATGCTGTGGCAGTTGGACGATGAAAAGCGCGTGGCCTGCATCCATTGGTCTTCGCGGCCAAAGTGGTCGTCGGTGTGCTCCACCAGCGTGCGCCAGTGGGTCAGCAGAGTGTCGTCGGGGGCGGCTTCGGCCAAGGCCAGCAGATCGACAAATTCGCGGTGCGTGTCGTCCATGACGGGCAGATTAAGGGCCAGGGCGTCGGACCATTCGAGGTTGGGCATGGGGAAGTCTCCTTTTTTGCAATCGGTGAGCTTAATGAAAGGCCGATTTTTAAAAGCTGATCCAGGTCATAAGTTGCGCAGATCGGTACGCGGGCGCAGGCTGGCAAGCGACAGTTTCGGGCCTGAATGCAAATCGCCCGGCAGTCACGAGGACTGTCGGGCGATTCGGGCCGCGCAGCAACTCACCGAGTGAGCCGCCGCGCAGGGCTTTAGGACGGCTTAGCGGCCGTTGAACGAGCCGGGGCCGCCGGGGCGGCGCGGGCCGCTGGGGCGTCCGCCGGGGCCGCCCATGCCGCCACCGCCACCACCACCGCCGGAGCGCGCGCCCCGAAAGTTGCTACGGTTGCCGGTGGGCTGGCCCGACTACGGGAAGCCCGACGAGGCGTGGCTGGCTGGCTGGTGATTGTCGAAATCGTGGTGCTGCGAATGGCTTTCGCGTGGGTGCGGGGCTGCGTGGCTCACGCGTGGCTGGCCGTAAGGCTGGCTGGCCGGTGGATAACCGGCGTTTTGGCGCGGCTGGGCCGGGGCGCGGCGCTCGCTGCCGCCTGCGTTGCCGCCAAAACCGCCGCCGCTGCTACGGCCTGCGCCTGCGTTGCCGCCACCAGCCGGGCCGCGTCCGCGACCGCCTGCATTGGCACTGCGCTCGCCGCCGCCACCGCTGCGTGCGGGCTGGGCGCCTTTGGTGTCGCGGATGCGCGTCATCATTTCAGAGCGGGCGGCCTTGGCGGCGGCCTGCATCACGTCGCGGCTTGGTGGCTTGCCCAGGCCGCCCCAGATGGTTTGGCGACCCATTGCCAGCGGCTCGGCTTTTTCGCCGGGATCGGCTTCAAAACCGGCGACGAAAACTTTTTCGATGTTCTGCTTGGTAAAGCGCTCGATGTCCTGCATGAAGCCTTCTTCGTCCAGGCACACCAGGCTGACGGCCTGGCCGCTGTTACCGGCGCGGCCCGTGCGGCCAATGCGGTGAACGTAGTCTTCACTGACGTTAGGGATTTCGTAGTTGACGACGTGCGGCAGCTCGTCGATGTCGATGCCGCGTGCGGCAATGTCAGTCGCCACCAGCGCACGGATGTCGCCGTTTTTAAAGCCTTGCAGGGCTTGGGTGCGGGCGGTCTGGCTCTTGTTGCCGTGCAGGGCCATCGCCGGAATGCCCGCTTTGGTCAAATGCTCGGCCACGTTGTTGGCGCCGAATTTGGTGCGCGTGAACACCAGCACCTGGCTCCAGTTGTGCTCGTTGATGATGTGCGTGAGCAGCGCTTTTTTCTTGCCGCGACCGACCGGGTGAATGGTCTGGGTGATGCGCTGCACCGTGGTGTTGCGCGGCGTGACCTGGATCGACTCGGGGTTTTTGAGCAGGCCGTTGGCCAGTTCGCGGATTTCGTCGCTGAAGGTGGCGCTGAACAACAGTGACTGCT
>CAIYKK010000380.1 GCA_903926695.1 uncultured Burkholderiales bacterium | reverse complement strand
TGCGGTGTCTGCGCTCTGCATCCCCGCCCTGAAGGATGGGGCTTTCCGCCCAAGAAGGGTAAGCGGGAATGTTTTTCCATAGCGCGTGGTAGCCGTAGCCGCCGTTTTGCAGCTCATCGAGCGCCTGCGCCTTGTTCCAGCCCTGGTACAGCAGGCGGCACATCGCCGAAACCAGTCCGGTGCGGTCTTCGCCGTGCCAGCAGTGCAGAGGCACCGGGCCTTCTTGTTCGGCAGCGCGTATCGCCTTGAGCGCGGCGACGATGTTGTCGTCATCGACTGCCCAAGTGTAGATTTTGATGCGGTTTTCCTTGATGCCACTGTGTCGCAACCAGTCGTTATCGGAGTGAAAAGCCCGCAGGCCCACGACATTTTTAATGCCCAGCGCCTTGAGTTCGGCCACATCGTCTTTGCTCAGCTGCGCGCTGCGGTACAGCGTGGGCGTGACCCGGAACAGGTTCGGAGAGGTGCCCACCCGCGCCGCCCATTCCAGGCGACGGGTCGCCTCCTGCGCAGAAGCGGCCTGCGGCAGGCCCGCCAGCGTGGCAGAGAAGATGGCACCGACCAGCGCGCGCCGACGGCTGGACCTCAAGGGAGATAACGAAGGACGGGGATGAGTCATTTTTACAGCCAATAAAGCCTTGGCATTATCTGCCTACCCTGTTTCGAGAATGAGTCAAGCCCTCAAAACAAAGCCCGCCCCAAATCCCAAAACATCATCAACACCGCCAGCCCCATCACCAGCGCGCCGCTCCAGCCAAACCAGGTGGTTTTCAGGCCGGAGGTGAAACTGCCCATCACTGCCTTTTTGCTCGCCAGCAGCATCAAGCCAACCATGATGGGCACGGCCACCACGCCGTTGATCACGGCGCTCCAGTACAGCGCTTTCATCGGGTCGATGGCGGTGAAGTCCAGCCCCGTGCCGACCACGGTGGCAATCGTGATCAGCGCGTAAAAACGCTTGGCTTCGTACCAGCGCCGCTCCAGCCCCTCGGGCCAGCCAAAGGCTTCAGCCACGGCGTAAGCGGCTGACGACGCCAGCACCGGCACGGCCAAGAGGCCCGTCGCAATGATGCCGCCCGCAAACAAACTGAAAGCAAATTCACCGGCCAGCGGGCGCAGCGCCTGCGCGGCCTGGGCCGCCGAGGTCACGTCGCGGATGCCCGCCGCGTACAGCACCGCCGCGCCCAGCACCATGATGAAAAAAGCAATCGTGTTGGAAAAAAACATGCCGATAAACGTGTCTTGGCGCACACGCCGCAGGTCGTGGCGGATGCGCGTCTGGCTGCCCCGGCCCAAGCCTTTGAGGCGCAGCTCTTCCACCTCCTGCGAGGCCTGCCAGAAAAACAGATAGGGCGAAATCGTCGTGCCCAGAAGGGCGACAAGCATCATCCAGTACGCCGAAGTCCATTGCAGTTTGGGAATCAACAGGTCGTGCAGCACCTGGCCCCACGGCACCTGCACCAGCAGCGCGGCGATCACGTAGGAAAACAAAAACAGCGTCAGCCACTTCAAAATCGGCGCGAGCCTGCGGTAAGGCACCAGCACCTGCAGCAGCACGGTGACGACGCCAAACGCCAGCGAATAAAAATGCTTGGCTCCGCCCGCCACCAGCGCCAGCGCCTCGCCCATCGCGGAAATGTCGGCGGCGATGTTGATGGTGTTGGCCAGCACCAGCAGCGCCACCACCGTCATCAAAAACCACCGGGGCGTGTGTTCGCGCAGATTGGCCGCCACACCTTTTCCGGTCACGCGCCCGATGCGCGCGCTGACCAGTTGAATCGCAATCATGAAAGGCAGCGACAAAAACACCGCCCACAACAGCCCAGTGCCAAACTGCGCGCCCGCCTGGGTGTAGGTGGCGATGCCCGAGGGGTCGTCGTCGGCGGCGCCCGTGACAACGCCGGGGCCGACATGGCGCAGGAAGGAGGGGACTTTAAAATTCATTTGGAATATATCTTTCCGCAGCCAAGCTGCCGCTGCCATCAACCACCCTTTCACTTTTCCGAAGGACACCCGCCATGCCCGCTCCCGATTTATGCACTGAAGAAGACATCACCCAACTGGTCTATGGCTTTTACGAC
>CAIYKK010000379.1 GCA_903926695.1 uncultured Burkholderiales bacterium | reverse complement strand
TTGATGCCCAGCTACGTCAACATCGGCGCTTACGTTGATGAAGGCACGATGGTCGATACCTGGGCCGCTGTCGGCTCGTGCGCGCAGATCGGCAAAAACGTGCATTTGTCCGGCGGCGTCGGCATCGGCGGCGTGCTGGAGCCTATGCAGGCGAACCCAACCATCATTGAAGACAACTGCTTCATCGGCGCACGCTCCGAAGTGGTCGAAGGCGTGATCGTCGAAGAAAACTCGGTGCTCTCAATGGGCGTGTACATCGGCCAGAGCACACCGATTTACGACCGCGAAACCGACACCGTCAGCTATGGCCGCGTGCCCGCTGGCTCCGTCGTCGTCTCGGGCAACCTGCCCAAGGCGGGCGGCAAATACAGCCTGTACTGCGCCGTCATCGTCAAAAAGGTGGACGCCAAAACCCGCGCCACCACCAGCCTGAACGACCTGCTGCGCGACTAAAACCGACACCGGGCGACCAGCAAAAAAATAAGGACAGGGAGCACAATTTATGAGCACGATGGGAAGAATTCTGCGGCTGATGGTGGAAAAGAAAGCGTCGGACGTGTACATGTCCGCGCATTCGCCCGTCCTTATCAAGATCAATGGCCGGGCCATTCCGATCAACTCCCAGGTGCTGCCGCCCGACGCGCCGCTCAACCTGCTGGCCGAAGTGCTGCCGCCCGAGCGCATCGAAGAACTCCAGGAACTGGGCGAGCTCAACATGGCCCTGCCGATTGAAGGCCAGGGCAATTTCCGCATCAGCGCCTTTCGTCAGCGCAGCACTTATGCGGCGGTGATTCGCTACATTCCGAACACGATTCCGCCGCTGGCCAGCCTGAACGTGCCGCCCATTTTGGGCCAGATCATCATGGAAAAGCGCGGCCTGCTGCTGATGGTTGGCTCGACCGGCGCAGGCAAGAGCACCACACTGGCCTCGATGATGGACTGGCGCAACGAAACCATGCCCGGCCACATTCTGACGATTGAAGACCCGGTCGAATTTTTGTTCACGAACAAAAAATCCGTGGTCAACCAGCGCGAAGTCGGCACCGACACCCAGTCGCTGCAAATCGCCCTGAAAAACGCCCTGCGCCAAGCGCCCGACGTGATTTTGATCGGCGAAATCCGTGACCGTGAAACCATGTCGGCGGCCATTGCTTATGCGCAGTCGGGCCATCTGTGCCTGGCCACCATGCACGCCAACAACAGCTACCAGGCGCTCAACCGCATTCTGAGCTTTTACCCGGTCGAAGTGCGCCCGACGCTGCTGGGCGACCTGGGCGCGGCGCTCAAGGCCATCGTCTCGCAGCGCCTGCTGCGCACCGAAGCGGGCGGACGCGCGCCAGCGGTGGAGGTCATGCTCAACACCAAGCTGATCGCCGAACTGATCGAGCACGGCGACTTTTCCGGCGTGAAAGACGCGATGGAAAAGTCGATGGCCGAAGGCTCGCAGACCTTTGAGCAAGACATTGCCCGCTTGATTCAAACCGGACTCGTCACCCGCGCCGAAGGCCTGCTGCACGCCGACTCGCCGACCAATCTGATGTGGCGTCTGGAAAACGATTTTTCCGCCGCCAAAACCAAAGCCGACGCCGCCTACGAAGAAGACCCGGACGACGAACCCTCGTTCACTGAAATCACGCTGGACGTGACGCACGAATAACGCCGCCGCCCCGCGCCGCTGGGTGCCCGCAGACGCCGCCGCTCAGGGCGCTGACGCCTGTCCGGGCCAGCGGCGCGCCCCTTTTTGCCTCCCTCGCCACACCAAACTTTCACCATGTCCCGCACGCTCCATCTGGCTGAACAGCTCATTTCCCGCCCCTCCATCACGCCCGACGATGCGGGCTGCCAGGCCATGTTGATAGCGCGGCTCGCGCCGCTGGGTTTTGTCTGCGAAACCATCGTCAGCGGCCCGGACAACTTTCGCGTCACCAACCTGTGGGCCAAGTTTGAAGGCGTCGGCGCTGACACCAGCCCGGCCAAAACGCTGGTCTTTGCCGGTCACACCGACGTGGTGCCCACCGGCCCGCTGGCGCAGTGGCACAGCCAGCCGTTCACGCCCAGCCACCGGGGCGGCATGCTCTACGGGCGCGGCACGGCGGACATGAAAGTGTCCATCGCCGCCATGGTCGTGGCCGTCGAAGAGTTTTTGGCGGCCAACCCCGCGCCCGCGCTGTCCATTGCCTTTTTGATCACCAGCGACGAAGAAGGCCCCGGCGTTGATGGCACCGTCATCGTCTGCGAAG
>CAIYKK010000378.1 GCA_903926695.1 uncultured Burkholderiales bacterium | reverse complement strand
GCGCGCGCGCGCGGCTTGCAAGCGCAGGTGCTGGCCGCGCAAAGCGAGCTGGAACTGGCGCAAACCACGCTGGCCGACGCCACCGGTCTGGCGCCCGAAGCGCTGCAAGTGATGACGCCCACAGGCCAGATCGCGCCCGCCGAGCTGCCGCCGCTGGCGCACTGGCTGGCCTTGGCGCAGGACAACAACCCGCAATTGCGCCTGCAAAAAGCCAGCGCCGAATCAGCCCGCCAAGAAGTCAAAAAGCACAGCGCCAGCGCCTCGCCGACGCTTGATCTGGTCGCGCAAGCCGGGCGTGAGCGCCTGAGCGGCAGCGGCGACTTTGGCGCGGCCAGCAACACCAGCCGCCAGCAGATGATTGGCCTGCAGTTCAATCTGCCGCTCTACACCGGTGGCTACCGCAGCGCCAAGCTGGAAGAAGCGCTGCGCCTGCAGGACAAGGCCGACGCCGAAATCGCACAAAGCCAGCAGCAAATTGCCCAGCAAACCCGCGCCGCCTGGCTGGGCCTGCAAACCGGCGCGGCCCGCCTGAACGCGCTGGAGCAGGCCGTGGCCGCCAGCCAGTCCCGGCTGAGCGCGACGCGGCTCGGTCGCCAGGTCGGCGACCGCACCACGCTCGATTTGCTCAACGCCGAAAACGACGCCAGCAGCGCCGATCTGGCTTTGTTGCAAGCGCGCATCGAGGTGCTGCAAAACCGCTTGCGGCTGCAGGCGCTGGCTGGACAGCTCGACGAAACACGGCTACAGACCGTGAACGCGCTGCTGAAAAACTGATCGCGCCCTTGCAAGAAGCGTCCATGAATATGCCACTCTCTCCCAAGCTTCACCCCCACTTGCCAAAGCACGCTGACGCGCATCTTCTGGTGCAGTATTTTTGATTGCCACCTCCTTTGGACGGATCACCATGAAAACACCCTCCCTGCTCCTTGCCGCCCTGCTGTCGCCACTCCTGAGCGGATGCAGCGTGACACCCGATAACAACACGGCTGCCGCCACGCCTGAACCGGCCTGGGTCCAGGCGGCGCGTGCCAGCGCGACGGCTGTTCCGCCCAAGCTGCTGGCTGTGTTGAGCACCGCCATCGAGGCCTCCGGCCCTGCGCAGGCCATTGACGTTTGCAAGGAGGCCGCGCCCAAGATGGCGCGCGCCGCCTCCGAGCAAAGCGGCTGGCAGATCAAGCGCGTCAGCCTGGGCAACCGTAATCCCAAGGCCGTCCCCGACGCCTGGGAGCGCCGGGCGCTGGAAGAATTCGACCGCAGTCAGAAAGCAGGCGTTGAGCCAACCAAGCTGGAGCGCTGGGAAGTCGTGACCGAGGACGGGCAAGCCGTGCGGCGCTACATGCGTGCCCTGCCAACCCAGCCGCTGTGCATTCAGTGTCATGGCAGATCGGACCAGCTGGGCGTCGGCGTTGCCCAGCGGCTCGGGCAGCTCTACCCGCATGACCGGGCCACGGGCTATGCCGTCGGGCAGATTCGCGGTGCCATGACCTTGCGCCAACCCGCCCCGCAGTGAGCGCGGGCACGCTCTGAACGTCAACCGGCTGGATGGGCGCTGAACTGACCAAAACACGGCTACAGACCGTGAACGCGCTGCTCCAGCCTTGAATTAGTTTCCCGTTCCCACGGCTTTCCTGGCCGACTTTAAAAAACCACAATAGGAGACAAACCCAATGGCCCACATCATCATCCTCGGCGCAGGCACGGGTGGCATGCCCGCCGCCTACGAACTGCGCGAACATCTGGACAAGAAACACCAGATCACCGTGATCAACGCGGTCGATTACTTCCAGTTTGTGCCGTCCAATCCCTGGGTGGCGGTGGGCTGGCGTGAGCGCGACGCCATCACCTTTCCGATCCGGCCCTATCTGGAGAAAAAAGGCATCGCCTTTATCGCCCAGCCGGTGCAGCGCATTGACGCCGACAACAACGCGCTTGAATTGAAGGACGGCACGCGCCTGAGCTACGACTATCTGGTCATCACCACCGGCCCCAAGCTGGCGTTTGATGAGGTGCCCGGCGCAGGCCCGGCGGGCCACACGCGCTCCATCTGCAGCATTGATCACGCTGAGCAAACCTGGGCCGACTACCAGGAATTCCTCAAAAACCCCGGCCCGGCCATCGTCGGCGCGATGCCCGGCGCGTCCTGCTTCGGCCCGGCTTATGAATTCGCCTTTATTTTCAACAAGGACTTGCAGCGGCGCAAACTGCGCCACAAGGTGCCGCTGACCTACATCACGCCCGAGCCTTACGTCGGCCACATGGGCCTGGGCGGCGTGGGCGACTCAAAGTCGATGCTGGAGAGCGAGTTCCGCAACAACGACATCAAATGGATCACCAACGCCAAGGTGACCAAAGTTGAGGCCGGAAAAATGTTCGTCAGCGAAATGGACGACAGCGGCCAGCTCAAAAAAGAGCATGAACTGCCGTTCAAGTTCAGCATGATGCTGCCCGCCTTCAAGGGCGTGGACCCGGTGGCTGGCGTTGAAGGGCTGTGCAACCCGCGTGGTTTTGTGCTGATCGACGAGTACCAGCGCAGCAAAAAATACCGCAACATTTTTGCCGCAGGCGTGTGCGTGGCGATTCCGCCGGTCGAAGTCACGCCCGTGCCGACCGGTGCGCCCAAAACCGGCTACATGATCGAGACGATGGTGACAGCCATCGTGCGCAACATTGCCGCCGACATCGCGGGCGAAGCCGCCACCGCCAAAGGCAGCTGGAACGCCATTTGTCTGGCCGACATGGGCGACACCGGCGCGGCCTTTGTGGCGCTGCCGCAAATCCCGCCGCGCAATGTCAACTGGTTCAAAAAAGGCAAGTGGGTTCACGCGGCCAAAATCGGTTTTGAAAAATACTTTCTCTACAAGATGAAACACGGCACGTCGGAGCCGGTTTATGAAAAATACGTGCTCAAGGCGCTCGGCATCGAACGGCTGGAGCCTCCATCCGCTGAATTCCCCGAAACCCCGAAAGGAAAAAAATGAGCTGGTTTTCCAAAATCCTCGGCGCGGCTGAGGTGCCGCGCACACCGTTGCCCGCGAATGCGCTGGTCATTGACGTGCGCTCGCCGGGCGAATACGCCAGCGGCCATGTGCAGGGCGCGCTCAATCTGCCGCTGGAGCGGGTGGCGCAGGACATCGAGCGGCTGGCGCCCGACAAAAGCCTGCCGGTGCTGATGTACTGCCTGTCGGGCGGGCGCTCGGGCAGCGCCTGCCGGGTGCTGCAGCAGCTGGGCTACCAGCAAGTGATCAATGGCGGCGCGGTTGGCACCGTCGCGCTGCAGCTCCAGCGCTCCATCGAGAGACTTTGATCCCCGCAGCGCACGCGCCTGCGCGAGCTGAGGCGGTCAGGTGCCAACCGCAGCGGCTGCCGTGAAGCGCCCGCTGCCGAGATTGTTCAGGCCCTGGCCGCTGGATTGACTGGCTGAACACCACAACTCCGTCCCGCAGCGAGTCCAGCTTGAACTGAGGTTGTATAAGGGCACATGACCAAAATCTCAGGCCCCTCAGCGCGCTATGTTCCCCGACTCGGGCCGCACCACTTCGCGCACCTGCGCGCCGTCGCCGAAGGCCTGGACACGCTTGAATGCGCCCGGCGCTTTTTAGGCATCGAGCACGGCCATCAGGCCAAAACAGCGCACCTGCAAACCGTCGATGCGGTGCGCGCCATCGCCCGGCGCCGCAGCGAATCGGCCTGGCGCCTGATCGGCCTGGCGATTCGCCTGCAGACGCTGCCCGCCCAGCCCAGCCTGGACGAGTTCATGGCCGAGCGCGACCTTGACGGCTGGCGCGAAGACGAGGTCAGGCAGATGCACGCCGAAGCCTACCCGCCCGACGCCAAAGCAACGCGGCGCGCCCGTCTGCGTCAGCGCCAGCTTGAGCTGCTGGCGCGCCTGCAGCAACTCGCCGCCCAAACCCCGCTGGAGAGCGATTGGGTCACTGGCTGGTTTGACCCGGCCACTGCCGCCAAGCTCATCACCGCAGGCATGACCACGCTGGGCGAGCTAAAACTGAATATCACCACCGGCGGGTGCTGGTATCGGGTGCTGCCCGCCGTGGGCCGGGCCAAGGCGGCCCGCATCGCCAGCCACCTGACCACCTTGCTGCCCGAAACGGGCGAGCGGGCGGTTTTTGTGCTTCCGGTGAGCAGCGCGCCTTTGAGGGCGAGCGTTTTTTCATCGGCCACGACGGTGACGCGCCCTTCGGCCTTGCGCGATGAACTCCGGGTGGGCAACCCATCCGCAGCCGACTCGCCAGCCAGCGCGCTGCTGCAAGTTGAAAACGACGCGCAGGCGATTGAAGCCTGGATTACCGCACGCGCTGGCTCCGTCGCGACGGCGCGGGTGTACCAGCGCGAAGCCACGCGCCTGCTGCTCTGGCTGGAGCGCGAAGCGGGCGGCAAGCGCCTGCGTCAGATGAACGTCGCCGACTGCACCGGCTTCATGGCCTTTTTACAGCACATTCCGCCAGCGTGGATTTCCCGCGCCCGCGCCGCGCCGGGTGAACAAGGCTGGGCGCCGTTTCGCGGGCCGCTGAGCCACCAGAGCCAGAAGCAGGCCGTCATCATCAATGCATCGCTGTTTGCCTGGCTGCAGGCCGCGCAGTATTTGAGCGCCAACCCGTGGCTGCTGATCAACCAGAAAACCGGCGACGACCGCGAGCGCAAAATGTTAGATACCAAAGCGCTGAGCGAGGACGCGTCTGAGGCAATCCTGCGCTTTATCGACGCGCAGCCGCCCAGTGCCTCGTGCGAGCGCATGCGGTTTATCCTGCGCTTTGTCGAGTCGGTCGGGCTGCGCTCGGCGGAGTTGCTCAGTGCCACGCTGGGCGACTTTCAGCTCGAAAACGAAGGCTGGGTGATGCAGGTCCACGGCAAGGGCGCAAAAAACCGCATCGCCGCCGTGCCCGGTCAGGCTTTAACCGCGCTGCAGGACTATCTGACGACCCGAGGCTTGGGCCGCCTTGAAACCGCGCCGCCCGCTGCGCCGCTGCTGGCCAGCACGCTGGACCCGCTCGCGCCGATTGGCTACCAAGCGCTGTACGAGCACGTCAAGGGCTGGCTGACCAAGGCGATCCGCGCCTCCAGCCTGCCCCAAAAAGAGTGCGACAGGCTGCGCAGCGCGAGCACGCACTGGCTGCGCCACACCTTCGGCACCCGCGCCATTGCACGCGAGGTGCCGCTCGATGTGATCCAGGCGCAGATGGGCCACGCCAGCATCCAGACGACTACGGCGATTTATGGCCGCGCCCCGATCCGGCGGCGCGTCGATGAGCTGGCCAAGGCTTTCGGGTGAGCGGGGCGGGCCGCTGCTGGGGGCGCAGCGCAGGAAATTTCCAGCATCGCCTACTGTCGCGTCATGCGTCCGAGGCTGGTTTTCTCCAAAGGCAGGCGCACCGACAATTTGCGCATGACGTTGCACTCGGTTGGACCCACAGCGGGACGGCGCTGGAGCCTTGGATCCAAGCGCCGGTGCTGCACCGTTCAGTTGCTCAACCCGGCAGCCAAGGCCTGAACAATCTCGGCAGCGGGCACCTCGCGGCAGCCGCTGCGGTTGGTGCCCGACCACAGAGGCGTGAAGTCGTCGCGCCCCTGCGCTTCGGCTTGCGCACGCAGCGGTGCCAGAGCGCTTGACGCCAGCGGGAAGGGTGGCGCGACCGCGCTCACGGGGCCGAGTTCGCGCATGGCCCGGTTGATGAATCCGCGTGCCAGTCCGCCGGAAAACAGATTCGTCAATTCAGTGGGCGCGGCCTGATCTCGCAGGCGCGCACGGTGCAGGGCGCCGGTGGTCGCCTCCGCGCTGAGCAAAAAAGCCGTGCCGACCTGCACCGCCGAGGCGCCGCGCTCCAGCGCTGCCCGCACGTCGGCGGCGTCGCTGATGCCGCCTGCGGCGATCACAGGAATATCAAGCGCCTTGGCGCAGCGCGCCACCAGGGTGAGCGTGTCCGTCTGGCCGCTGATATCGGTGCTTAAAAAGTGCCCTCGGTGCCCGCCCGCTTCCAGGCCTTGGGCGATCACCGCATCAGCGCCCTGCGCCTGCAGCCACAGCGCTTCCTCCACGGTGGTGGCGGTGGATAGCACCAATGCGCCCAAGCGCTTGACGCGGGCGAGCAGCTCCGGGGTCGGCAGGCCAAAGTGAAAACTCACCACCGCCGGGCAGAACCGCTCCATCGCCTCGGCTTCCTGCGCGCTGAAGGGCCGACGGCTGGCGCCTGCCGGAGCTTGGGCCGGGTCCAACCCAAGCTCGTTGTAATACGGCCTCAAGGCGGCCTGCCAGCGCTCCAGCCGCGCCGCGTCAGGCGTCGGCGGCGTGTGGGCAAAAAAGTTGACGTTGTAAGGCCGCCCGGCTGCCTGCAGCGTCTGCAACTCGCGCTCCAGCGCCTCGGGTGCTAGCATCGCCGCTGGCAGCGAACCCAAGGCGCCCGCCTCGCTGACGGCCAGCGCCAGACGTGCATCCTGCGCCCCGGCCATAGGCGCTTGAATCAAGGCCAGCGCTGTGCCTAAAAAAGTCTTTTCCGTCATTTTCTGCTCCGTTTGCTCGTTGTGGTTGGCTGGTAATTTCGGCTCCGGCCCCAACGAAGGCCAAGCGAGGCGCACCGCAGTTTGAACATACAACGCCAGATGATCTACCCCCTTGAGCCGCACCGCACGCCAGACCTTGTTTCCTATTTCTGGAGCGGCGAAGCCATCCGCAGCCGAAGCGTGAGCGGCATTGTGCTCTCAAGCACGGTGGATGTGCCCGCGCTCCCAGTCAGGCTGACAGCCGATTGGGAAAAAGACATAGCGCTGCACCTGGGCCTTGAACCCGGTGATGTCGATCAGCTGCCCTTGGCGCGGGCGCGTATGCGCTGGCCGGATTACAGGCGCTGCGTACAGGCCGCCGCCGACTGGACACGCACGCTCGGCCTGCGCGAGGTGCTGGCCGCCAGCGACGTGGCCCTGATGGCCTGCCGTGGTGCGAAGTACCACCACGACGGCGCGCACTATGGCGCGGCGGCCTTTTGCAATCTTTTCCTGAGCGAGGATCGGGGACTGGACTTGCATTTCCCCGCGACAGGCCATCGAATCCCGCTGGTCAGGGGCACGGTGGTGATTTTTGATACGGGCCAACCGCACGGCGTCATTGCGCGCAGCAGCAGCGGCTTTGATGCGGCTGATTTTCCCGACGGTCGGGACTGCAGCCAGGTATTCCTGACCTGGGAGCTTCCCGTCGAGAACGCCGATGTCGGACATGCGCTTCGGATCACCTTTGACGTTGTCCCTGCAGCCCCGCTGCAGCTCGATGAGGAGCAGGTCTGGCACAGCGGCGCGCCGGCCAGCGTATGCCCGGATTGCGGACGGTGGCACCGGGCGGACGGAAACAAAAGCGGAGTATCGAGAGGATTTTTTCCTTGACTTGGCAAACGCCAGCGCCTGGCGCACTTCGTTTTCGTCAATGGAGCGGGCGGCGCCAAAACCGGCGATCTGGCGCGCACCCGCCGGGGTGATGGCGACAAAGCTGAAGTCGCCCAATTCGGTCATCGGTTCGGCTTCAGGAAAACGCGCCAGGTAGGCAGCGCGGGCCAGCGCCCACGGCGCGCCGCCGGGTGCCAGCACGCTGGCCTGTCCGGCCAAAGTGACACGCGGCAAGGCGTGGACCGGCTGGCCGGGCACTTCGGACTGCATCACCAGCAGCGACACCGCCGGGCGCGCCTGCAAATAGCCGGTATGCGCCGCCAGCGCGCTGACGTGGATCACCAGGCAGCCATGAACAGGTTCGATGGCATAAGGCACCATCGACACAAACGGCAGGCTTTCGGCGCTGAGCGTGCCCAGGGCGGCCACACGCTGCGCCTGCAGCAAGGCGCGCAGCTCGCGGGTCAATCGGGATTCGTGGGTCATGATGTGCCTCGTGCTTGGCGTGAGCCGGTTCAAGCCACGACGGCAAAATCCGACGCGTTCAGGGCCATGCCACCCACGCCTATCACGGCGATTTTCACCTGCGCGACGCCGCCAGCGCCGTCAGCGTCGTAAAACAGGTTGCCCGTTGTGCGGTCATACACGATGTGCTGGCTGGCCGAGGTGGCTACCGTGCCCGCGCAGAAGGCGCCCGTGCCCAGCGTCGTTGTCTGGGTGACGACGCCCAGCCCGATAAAGATATCGTCATCGAGCCAGATCTTGTCGGTGTTGCCCGCGACGCGGGAAAAGTCGGCAATCGTGTCCACATTTGTCGTGGCGCTCAGGCTGGTGTTGAAAATAAACACGTCGTTACCCAGGCCGCCGCTCAGCGCGTCCAGCCCGGTTTCGCCGTAGAGCTTGTCGTTGCCGTCTTCACCATACAGTTTGTCGTTGCCCGTGCCGCCGTAGATCAAGTCTGTGCCCAAGCCGCCATAAAGCTGGTCAACGCCGTTGTCGCCGTACAGCGCGTCGTTGCCCGCTGCGCCGCGCACGATGTCGTTGCCTGCGCCGCCCGCCAGATTATTGGCCAGCGCGTTGCCCAGCAGCGTGTCGTTGTAGGCCGAACCGGTGGCGTTTTCAATGTTGCAGCCGTAGGCGATGCCCAGGCAGTCGCGCACCGTGGACTGGCCGTTGAAAAACGCCTTGCCAATCGTGCTGAAGGTGCCGGGGTTGAGGTTCAGGCTCACGGCGGCGAGCTGGTTCGATGCGTTCAAGGTGTCGGTGCCGCTGCCGTCCCAAATGGTTTCATAAATGACATTACCGGCCTTCCACTGGTAAATCGTGTTGTCCGCACGGTAGGCCAGGTTTTTGCCGTAGAGCGCCTGAACGGTGCGGATGTCATCCATCATCAGCGTGGTCGGGTAGTAGTCCGACTCGTCATTGATGTCGGGATCGCCTGCGTAGTCGTTGTACGACATGAGCGTGTATTTGATCGAGTCGCGTGCGCTCGGGCCAACGGGTGTGAGCCTGTCTGGCTCGGCGTGCGGGTGCGACAGGCCCAGCGCATGGCCAAACTCGTGCGCCAGCACGTAAAACGTTTCGTTCACCAGCGTTGTTGTGATGTCCGGGTTATTCCAGACATCGCCCGAGACCGGGTCGCTGCCGGGAAAATAAGCCCACGCGTAGGAGGTTGGGTCCGACGTGCTGTTGGCCCAGCGGATGTCGCCCGCCGAGGTGGCCGTGTCGGTGACCGGGAAAAACGTCACCATTGCCACATCGCCATAGCCCTTCATGGCGGCGAGCGCGGCGGCTTTTTGCGTCGCGTTCATGACGGAGTAGCCAACATAGGGCTCGGCGTCACTGGTGTAGCCGTCATACGCCGAATTGGCGCTGCCAAAACTGTAGGTCAGCTTGACGCCAGTGCCGACGGC
>CAIYKK010000377.1 GCA_903926695.1 uncultured Burkholderiales bacterium | reverse complement strand
CGTCTCGGGCGCGTCGTCGGGCAGCGGCAGGCTGCGCGGGTCAAACGTGCGGGTTTCGGCACCCATCGCCTGCAGCAGCCGGGCGGCTTCTTCGCTGGCCAGTCGGCTGGAAGAGCGCTCGCGCACCGAGCCGTAAAGCAGCCAAATGCGCGGCGCGTGGGCGCTGACGGGCGTTTGCAGCCGCTCGGCGGACGGCACGGCGAACAGCGCCGGGTCGATGTTGGGCAGGTTTGCGGCCAAGGTTTTAGCGTCCATCAGCAAGCGCTCCCTGTTTGGCGCGCCAGCGCTGCGGCGGGCTTGGGGTGAATTGTCACAAACGGCATGTAGAGTTTCTCCAGTTAAAAAAATTTTGCCCGATGCAAAGTGGTTTTAATTCAATATTTCAATTATATTTGAACTATGGAAACAACAACCCCCTGCAATCCCCTTCCCGCGCTCGATGAAAGCGCTGCCGTCAAAGCGCTCGCCGCGTTGGCGCAAGCCCAGCGCCTGCGCGCTTTTCGGGCGCTGATCGTCGCTGGCCCTGACGGATTGACACCGGGCGTCATGGCCGAGCAGCTCGGCGTAGCGCCCAGTGCGCTGTCGTTTCATTTGAAAGAGCTGGCGCATTCCGGGCTGGTCAACAGCGAAGCGCGGGGCCGCAATCTGATTTACCGCGCCGACATCGCCCAGATGAACGCGCTGCTGGCCTACCTCACCGAGCATTGCTGCGAAGGCCAGCCCTGCGGCGCGGGCGCAGAAGCTGGGGCCGCCTGCTGACAGCGCAACGCGCCCTCCGGCCCGCAACTGACAAACGCCAAGCGGCTGCCAATTTCACCTCTTCACATTTCTCAACTTCCCCAAAAAAATCATGTCCAAACCCGAACACGCTCTGAACGTTTTATTCCTCTGCACCCACAACTCGGCGCGCAGCATTCTGGCCGAAGCCGTGCTCAACCACATTGGCGGAGGCCGCTTCAAGGCTTTTTCCGCTGGCAGCAGCCCGCGTGACAACCAGCAGCCCCACCCACTGGGCCTGCAAGCACTGCGCAACGCGGGCATTTCGACCGCCAGCCTGCACAGCAAAAGCTGGGACGAATTCGGCCAGCCCGGCGCGCCGCACATGGATCTGGTCATCACCGTCTGCGACAACGCGGCGGGCGAAATCTGCCCGATCTGGCCCGGCCACCCGGCCACCGCCCACTGGAGCTACGCCGACCCCTCCACTGGCGGTGCCAGCGAAGCGCACCAGCGCGAAGCCTTCCTCCAGGTTCTGCTGGCCTTGCAACGCCGCCTGTCGCTGCTGACCAGCCTGCCGTCCGAAAAGCTGGAGCGCGCCCTGCTGCAAGACGCCGCCCGCAATTTGCACCAACCGGCCTGATCCGCCACCGGGAAAAAATCATGGGTTTGTTTGAACGCTTTTTAACCGTCTGGGTCGCGCTGGGCATCGTCGCGGGCGTGGGGCTGGGGCTGCTGGTGCCCGGCGCTTTTCAGCTGATCGCCGCTCTGGAAATCGCCCACGTCAACCTCGTTGTGGCCGTTTTTATCTGGGTGATGATTTACCCGATGATGATCCAGATCGACTGGTCCGCCGTCAAAGACGTGGGCAAAAAACCGCGCGGCCTGCTGCTGACGCTGGTGGTGAACTGGCTGGTCAAACCCTTCACGATGGCGGCGCTGGGCGTGCTGTTTTTTCAGCACGTTTTTGCGCCGTGGGTTGATCCAGCGTCGGCGAGCGAATACATCGCGGGCATGATTTTGCTCGGCGTCGCGCCCTGCACGGCAATGGTGTTCGTCTGGAGCCAGCTCGTGAAGGGCGACGCCAATTACACACTGGTGCAGGTGTCAGTGAACGACTTGATCATGGTTGTGGCCTTTGCGCCGATTGCTGCGTTTTTGCTCGGCGTGACGAATATCACCGTGCCGTGGGAAACGCTGGTGCTGTCCACCGTGCTGTATGTCGTGCTGCCGCTGGCGGCGGGCATGGCCACGCGCTACGCGCTGGCGCGGCGCTCGGCGCACGCCGTGGGCGATTTTGTGGCGCATCTGAAACCGTGGTCAGTGGTTGGGCTGATTGCCACTGTCGTGCTGCTGTTTGGTTTTCAGGCCGAGACCATCGTCGCCAAGCCGCTGGTGATTGCCATGATTGCCGTGCCGCTCCTGATTCAAAGTTACGGCCTGTTTTTTGTCAGCTACTTCGCCGCTCGCGCCTTGAAACTGCCGCACAACATCGCCGGACCCGCCTGCCTGATTGGCGGCTCGAACTTTTTTGAACTCGGCGTGGCGGTGGCGATTTCGCTGTTTGGCTTGCAGTCCGGCGCGGCGCTGGCCACCGTGGTCGGCGTGCTGGTCGAAGTGCCGGTGATGCTGTCGCTGGTGGCGTTTGTCAACCGCACGCCGCACTGGTTTGCGCCGCAGCGCGCCTGAGAAAAGCAAAGACCAGCGGATAAGCCGCCAATGAAGTCTCATCATCAACGGATGCGCCGCAAAATCACCCGCTGCCCTTGGCGTGGAGGCGCGGGCAACTGTTGATTTGCCAGCGGCCTGCATAGCCCCACATTGATTGGAAAAACGATGTTCCTGCAAACCGCCCTCGCCGCCGCGCTGACGCTGTGCCAGCCCTACTACGACGCCAAGCTGGCGCTGCACGGCTACCGCAGCTGCGACGGGCGCGTGGCCACCGCGCCCCAATACACCGTGGCCGAGCCGTTTGGCAAAGGCGGCATCGCCGCCGTGGTGGACGCCCAAGGCTGGGCCTACATCAACCGCCGGGGCGAGGTGGTGATACGGCCCTTCATTGTTGACAACGGGCCGGACGGTTTTTCTGACGGGCTGGCGCGCTACACCGAGGGCGGAAAGTTCGGCTTTTTCAATATCTCCGGCGCGGTGGTGATTGCGGCGCAGTTTGAATTTGCCTATCCGTTTGACAAAGGCCGGGCCAAAGTGGGCGAAGGCTGCACGTCAGTCTCTGACGGCGAACACACGCGGATCGACTGCCGCGCATGGCGCCTCATTCAAAAACCGCCGTCGCACTCCCACCAGCGCGCCAAAGACGCCTGAAGTCCGTGCTCAAGCCTGACGGGCTCACTGCCTGCAAGTCGGGTTCAAGCCAGCGCCCGACTCAGTCCAGCCACTTTTGTAAAAACTGCGCCTGGCCCATCGCCGGGTCCAGCTGGTAGCCCGCAAAACCGACGCGCTCATACAGCCGCATGGCGCTGGCGTTGCCCTGCAGCACTTCCAGCGTCAGCTTGCAGGCGCCGCGCTCGCGGGCGATTTCATCCACCAGCGCCAGCATCTGCTCGGCCACGCGCTGGCCCCGGTGGCTGCGCAACACGGCCACGTCGTGAATGTTGACCAGCGGGCGGCAGGCAAAGGTCGAAAAACCTTCGATGCAGTTGACCAGCCCCACCGGCTGCCCGTCCACAAACGCCAGCACGCTGAACGCCTGGGGCCGCTGCGCCAGCGCTTCCGCCAAATGGGTTGTGGCGAATTCGCTCAGCGGCTCACCGCCGCCAGCCGGGTCTTGCGCGTAGGCGTCGAGCAGCAAGACCAGCGCGCTGGCATGCAAAGGATTGCGGTAGTCGGCCCGGCAAATGTCCAGACGGGAGCTTGTCACGCCGCTGCCCGCTGGCCTATGTCCTGCAGCACCTGAAACATCTGTTCCACCTTGGACGCCGGAAACAGCCCTTCCGGCCCCTGCGGGCTGATGTCGAGAAAGGGCGATTCGTACAGCCGCCGCGCCTCCATGCAGCCCGACTGCGTCAGCTCCTCGACGATGAGGTCAATGAATTCGATCTGGTCCGCCGAAGCCCGCGTGCCGCTGACCAGCTCGCTAAACGCCAGCACGACGGCCTCGCGCTCCATGCCAACCAGCGAGCGGATAAAAATGCCCAGCCCAAGGCTGTCCTGCGCCGCTTTCTGGATCAGGACCGCGTCTCCGCCAGCGGCTAGCAGCATGTGTTCGAGTTCGGCAATGTCCTGCGCCGTCAGCGGCTGGCCCCGGCGCAGGCGCTGCAGCGAAATGTGGCCGGTGTGCGCCTTGAGAAACTGCCGCGCCTTGTCCTTAAAACGCGCCATGTCGATGCCGTTGGCAACGTCGGGCAGATCGACGGTCATCTCCTCGCCCAGCTCGTCCGCAAAATCGGTGTAAATCACCGAGCGTTTTGATTTTTCAATCAGCTTGACCAGCGGGCGCAGGCGCTTGCGGGCGTTTTCCAGCATCCCAGCGCTCACGTCCTGCCACCAGTCTTCCCCGGCGATGGCCTGGATCAGCGCCATTTGCGCCTCAATCACCGGCACGGCTTTTTGCCCTTCGAGCGCGGCGGCAATGGCGCAAATCTGCCCTTTCAGTCGGCCATAACTGCGCTGGCCCTCCAGTAAAGCGAGCTGGACGCGCAGCACCAGCAAATCAAAGCGCTTGGCTTCCTCGTCGTCGTCGATAAATTGTGTGGGCAGCCGGGCCAGATGGGCGGCAATATCTGTCTGGTCCGACTCGCCCAGCGTTTTCCACGCGTCAAGCTGGGCGAACTTTTCGACGTGCTGGCGCTGGGGCCGCACCACAAAATTGTCCCGGTTCATGGCGGCGACGATTTGCTGCAGGTGGCTGGCGACTTGACCGCGCAGTTCCGGCTCGTTGGGCGTGGCGCTGTAGCTGGCCGAGGGTTGCCGGGCGACGCGCCCGCTGGCGATGCGCTGGTCCAGCGCCGTGATGAGATTCAAACGCGCCTTGAACAGCCGCGCCCCCAGCGGCTCGCTGGCCGAGCCTTCGCAGTGCGCCGGGTTCTGGCTGAAAAATTCGAGGTTCTGGCAGTAGTCGAATAGGTAAAAATGTTTTTTATGCTCGCCCGGCGCGAACAAATCCGGGCACAGCCGCGTGCCGCGCCCGACCATTTGCCAGAACTTGGTGCGCGAGCGCACGGTTTTAAAAAACACCAGATTCACCACCTCCGGCACGTCGATGCCGGTGTCCAGCATGTCCACCGAAATGGCGATGTGCGGCGGCTTGTCCTTGCTCGAAAAAGCGTCGATCAGGCTCTGGGCGTAGTCGGTTTTGTAGGTGATGACCCGGGCAAACTCGCCGTGAAACTGCGGGTAATTGGCGTTGAAACGCTGGGCAATAAATTCGGCGTGCAGGTTGTTTCGGGCAAAAACGATGGTTTTGCCCAGCCGGTCGCCGCCCGCGACTTTTTCGCCGCGTGTCATCAAATGGGCCAGCACCTTGTCCACCGTGTCGTTGTTGAACAGCCACTGGTTGAGCGCGGCGGCATCGACAAAATCGGGCGGCGGCTGGCCGTCTTCGCCCCACTCCAGCGCGTCCCATTGCGCCTGATCGGCTTCGCTGAGCTGGTCGTAGCGAATGCCATTGCGCTGAAAATTCAGCGGCACCGACACCGCCAGCGGCGGCACCAGATGCGCGTCGGCCACGGCCTGATCGAGCGGGTAGGCGTCGGTCGGCACGCCGGTTTCGAGGTTAAACAGGCCGTAGGTGTTGCGGTCGATTTCGTCTTTGGGCGTGGCGGTCAGGCCGACCAGCAGGCAGTCGAAATAGTCAAAAATGGCGCGGTATTTTTGATACACCGAGCGGTGCGCCTCGTCGATAACGATGAGGTCAAAATGCCCCACGCCAAAGCGCCGCTGGCCGTCGGCCGCCTCGTCGATCAGGCCCATCATCGTCGGGTAGGTGGAAACAAACACGCGGCCTTCGGTGTTTTTGTCGGTCACCAGATTGACCGGCGCGGCGTCGGGCAGGTGTTTTTTAAAGGCGTTGACCGCCTGATTCACCAGCGCCACGCGGTCGGCCAGAAACAGCACGCGCTTGGCCCAGTTGCAGCGCATGAGCAAATCGGCCAGCGCGATGACGGTGCGCGTTTTGCCCGCGCCGGTGGCCATGACGACCAGCGCCTTGCGCTGCCGGTCGATTTCAAACGTCTCGCCGATGCGGCGCACGGCGCGGGTCTGGTAATAACGCTCGATGATTTCGGCCTTGATGGGCGCGGTGGCGAGCGATTTGCGGCTGGTGCGGCGCTGGACCAAGAGCGCCAGTTCCGCCTTTTTAAAAAAGCCCTGCACCGCGCGCGGCGGGTACATGGCATCGTCCCACAGCCAATGCTCGTAGCCGTTGGTGTAAAAAATCACCGGGCGCTGGCCGTATTGCTTTTCCAGACAGTCGGCGTACAGCTTGGCCTGCTGCTGGCCGACGCTAGCTTGCTTGCGGGTGCTTTTGGCTTCGATCAGCGCCAGCGGTTTGCCGTCGTCGCCCCAGAGCACATAGTCCACAAACCCCTGGCCGCTGGCGTTGGGCATGCCGCTGACTTCAACTTCAAAATTCTTTTTTGCGTCCAGCTCCCAGCCCGCTTCGCGCAGCAGCAGGTCGATGAGGGCGCTGCGCGTCTGGGCTTCGGAATAGTCGTGCGTGTCGGGCGTGGCGGCGTTGGTTTTTTTGGCGGCGGCGACCTGTTCGCGCAACTGCTGGAGTTCGGCGTTCAGCGCGGCCTTGCCGCCGCCGAGCAGGACGCAGAGCTTTTCGTCGCGCTCGGCGAGGCGGGTTTCGAGCTTTTGGAGCTGATCGGGCGTCTTGGGCGTCGCAATCAGCGCGTCGCCCTTGAACGTTTCCGCCACTCTGGGCGCGCCGCCCGCAAAACCCGCGACGGACGGGGACCGGG
>CAIYKK010000376.1 GCA_903926695.1 uncultured Burkholderiales bacterium | reverse complement strand
TGGCCGCCCTTGTAAATGCTGAAAAAGCAGCTGTGGCGGCCCGTGTGGCAGGCAATGCCCGGCTCGTGACCCTGCTGCGTGATCTTGAGCAGCACCACGTCGTTGTCGCAGTCGAGGCGGATTTCATGCACCGTCTGGAAGTGGCCGGACTCCTCGCCCTTGTGCCACAGCCGCGAGCGCGAGCGGCTGAAATACACCGCCTGGCCCAGCTCGGCGGTTTTTTGCAGCGCCTCGCGGTTCATCCAGGCAAACATCAGCACATCGCCGGTGGCCGCTTCCTGCGCAATCACGGGCACCAGCCCTTTGTCGTCCCAACGGACTGTGTCTAACCAATTCATAAGGATTGTCCGCAATGGTGAAGGGCTGCAGCGCAGCCCTATGAACATGAAATTGATGATTTTTGCACCCGTTCAGCAGGCGCAAAAATCAAGCCAGTCGAAACCAAGCGCTTTAGAGCCGCACCGGAATACCACGCGCAGCCATGTGCCGCTTGGCCTGCTCGACGGTAAATTCGCCGTAATGAAAAATGCTGGCGGCCAGCACCGCGTCCGCGCCGCCCATCTGGACGCCGTCGGCCAGATGCTCCAGCGTGCCCACGCCGCCCGAGGCGATCACCGGCACGCCAATCGCGTCGCTCACGGCGCGGGTCAGCGCCAGATCAAAACCGGATTTGGTGCCGTCGCGGTCCATGCTGGTGAGCAGGATTTCGCCAGCGCCGCGCCGCGCCATTTCCGTGGCCCAGGCCACGGCATCCAGACCGGTGTTCTTGCGCCCGCCGTGGCTGTAAACGTCCCAGCCGGGGCCGCGCAAAGCCGCATCTTCCGGCGTGCGGCGCTTGGCGTCGATAGCCACGACGATACACTGCGCGCCGTATTTGGCCGAAGCGTCTTCAATCACCTGCGGATTGGCCAGCGCAGCGGAATTAAAACTGATCTTGTCGGCCCCGGCGTTGAGCAGGCGGCGCACGTCCTCAACGGTGCGAACGCCCCCGCCCACGGTCAGCGGAATGAACACCTGCGAAGCCACAGCTTCAATGATGTGCAAAATCAGATCGCGCTCGTCGCTGGTGGCGGTAATGTCCAGAAACGTCAGCTCGTCAGCGCCCTGGTCGTTGTAGCGGGCGGCAATTTCCACCGGGTCGCCCGCGTCGCGCAGCTGGGTGAAATTGACGCCTTTGACGACGCGGCCACCGGTCACGTCAAGGCAGGGAATGATGCGTTTGGCGAGCATATTTCTATAACTTTTAGTTAACTTGTATTATTTTGACAGACACGTCCAGGCGCTTATGCCGCGCCATAGACTCTTCTGAACCCAGGTTTGGAGCACCGGAAAATTCTTCCAGACTCGGGCCATTTTTCATTTGCTTGCGCGCAAAAATAAATTCAGCCAGCTCACGAAACCATACCCGCCGGCCCATTCGCACATACCAGCGCATGGCATGGCTGTAATCTTTACCGCCAGCAAAATAAGTGCGCCACAGTGCTTTAGGAGGTAGCTGCAGGGCAACTTCAATCACCTTGACCCACAAAAATACACGCCAGGCTGGCACCTGCCGGGTCGCCAGAACCTGGTGCTTGTAGTCCCATAGACGCGTGTCGGGCTCAATCACCTGGCGATGCGATACCGTGGCGTAATAAGGCGTCCAGCGGTGCGGGGTGACATAGAGCATCTGAATTTGATCTGGATCGTAGCGCAGAAGGTGTTTTAAAGAACGCCAGTAATCGGCATCCGTTTCCTCTTCAAACCCCACCACGCAGGTCACCATGCTGATGATGCCGTGCTGTCGAAGCAACTCAATGGCCTGTTGATCCTCGCCTGCAAGGGTGCCCTTTTTGATTTTTTGCAGCGTGGATTCTTTATAGCTTTCAATGCCCAGCAAGAACCGGATGACGCCAGCCTGCCGGTACAAATGCAAAATATCCGCATCACGCACGATGTCCCCTGTGCGGGTGGAGCCTACCAGGGTGAGGTTGACGTTTTCGGCAATCAGGGCTTCGAGAAAAGCTTTCCAGGCTTTACGCGAGCCTGTGGGCAGTTCGTCCGCGAAATTGATTAACTCAACGCCCTGTTCGCGGTGCAGTCGCGCCAGCTCTTTAGCAAACTTGACCGGATCACGGTGTCGCCAACGCGTCCAGAAACCACGCTGTCCGCAGTAGCTGCACAGGTGGGGGCAACCCCGCGAAAACTGAACCACAACAGCCCGCATGCCACCCCAATAGGAATAGCGTGCGTGATCAATCAACTCCCAGCCGACCCGATAATCGTCCAGGCATTCAATCACCACGGCATTTTGTGTTGCAAATGGCTTGCCATTGACCCGAAAAGCAATGCCATCCACACCTTGCAGATTACCGCCTTGGTGTAGCGTTTGAATCAGTTTCAGAGCCGTGCGTTCGCCCTCGCCGCGAACAATGTAGTCAATTTGCGGCGACTCCTGCAGCACATCCTGCCAGTGATAGGTGGGATGAACGCCCCCATAAATGATCGTGACGCCGGGCAACGCCTCTTTGATCAAAGCCGTCAATTCAACGACCGTGGTGTGGGCCGACGATGAGCCTGAATGCCCAATCAGCACGATATGCGGCGCTGCCTTGAAGGCAAACTGCACGATTTCTGCCAGCGGCAGCGGACCAAATTCAGCATCCAGCAACTCAACCGAAAACCCCGCATCAATCAAAGGGCCGCCTACGCTCAGAAGCCCCAAGGGGGGCAACTGCTCTTGCGGTACGCGACTTCCAATGGCCGTATGAGGCGGATTGATCAGCAGAATTTGAGGGCTGGTCACTTGGCCCTTAGCCGTTGAGCGCGTCAGCGCGCTCCTGGGCCGCTTCAAAGTCCAGGTCGCCGCTGTAGATGGAGCGCCCGCAGATCACGCCCTGCACGCCTTCGTTTTCGACTTCGCACAGCGCGTCGATGTCGGCCATGTTGGACAGGCCGCCCGAGGCAATGACAGGAATCGTCAGCGCCTGCGCCAGCTTGACGGTGGCGTCGATATTGATGCCGCTGAGCATGCCGTCGCGGCCGATGTCGGTGTAGATGATGGATTCGACGCCGTAGTCCTGGAACTTCTTGCCCAGATCGACCACTTCGTGGCCGGTCAGCTTGCTCCAGCCGTCGGTGGCGACTTTACCGTCTTTGGCATCGAGGCCGACGATGATGTGGCCGCCAAACGCGGTGCAAGCGTCCTGCAGGAAGCCGGGGTTTTTCACCGCAGCGGTGCCGATGATGACGTAGCGCAGACCCGCGTCGAGGTAGCGCTCGATGGTGTCCAGATCACGGATGCCGCCGCCCAGCTGGACCTCGATTTCGTTGCCCACTTCGGCCAGGATGCGCTTAATCGCCGCTTCGTTTTTGGGCTTGCCCGCAAACGCGCCGTTCAAATCGACCAGATGCAGGCGGCGTGCGCCCCTGTTGACCCAGTTGCGCGCCATGGCCGCCGGGTCTTCACTGAAAATGGTGGATTGATCCATGTCGCCCTGTTTCAGGCGGACGCAGTGACCGTCTTTCAGGTCAATCGCGGGGATGAGTAGCATGTTGGGCTAAAAAACGAAAAGTGAGGTTAAAAAAACGATTGCCCCGACGCTTCGGGGTCATCGGCGGCGGGGGAATTTTCTCAGGGCTTCCAGTTCAGGAAATTGCGGTATAGGGCCAGACCGTGGTCGGCGCTTTTTTCCGGGTGGAACTGGGTGGCAAAAATATTATCACGGGCAATCGCGGCTGCAAAGCGTGCGCCGTAGTCGGCCTCGCCCGCAATGTGACGCGCATCCGACGGACGGGCGTAAAAGCTGTGAACAAAATAAAAATACGCGCCATCAGGCACGCCGGCCCACACCGGATGGGCCGGGGCGCCGTCAAAGCGCGATTGGTAAACCTGGTTCCAGCCCATTTGCGGCACCTTGTAGCGACTGCCGTCGGGCTGGATTTGTCCGGCCAGATCGAACTTGACCACGTCGCCGTGAATCAGGCCCAAACCGGGTGTGGGCGCGCCGTCCAGCCCTTCGTGGCTTTCGTCGAGCAGCATTTGCATGCCCACGCACACGCCAAACAGCGGCTTGTTGGCTGAGGCATGCAGCACCGCGCCCAGCAGGCCGGATTGCTCCAGCGCCAGCATGCAGTCGTGCATGGCGCCCTGGCCGGGCAGCACGACACGCTCGGCATCCAGCACATCCTGCGGGCGCGAGGTGACGACGACTTCATAACCGCTGTCCTGCGCCACATGCTGAACCGCCTGCGAGACCGAGCGCAGGTTGCCCGAACCGTAATCGACCACCGCCACGGTTTTCAAGTGAGCCATGTTAGAGCGAGCCTTTGGTCGAAGGAATCACGCCCGCAGAGCGCGGGTCGATTTCCAGCGCCATACGCAGCGCACGGGCAAAGGCCTTGAAGACGGTTTCGGCCTGATGATGGGCGTTGTCGCCCTTGAGATTGTCAATGTGCAGCGTGACACCTGCATGGTTCACAAAGCCGTGGAAAAACTCATAAGCCAGCTGGGTGTCAAAAGTGCCGATCATGCCGCTCTTGAACGGAACGTGCATGTCCAGCCCCGGACGGCCCGAAAAATCGACCACCACCCGCGACAGCGCTTCGTCCAGCGGCACGTAGGCGTGGCCGTAGCGGCGCAGGCCTTTTTTGTCACCGACGGCCTGCGCCACGGCTTGACCCAGCGTGATACCGACATCTTCGACCGTGTGGTGGCCGTCGATGTGCAGATCGCCCACGGCCTGAATGTCCAGATCAATCAGCCCGTGGCGGGCAATCTGGTCGAGCATGTGGTCAAAAAAGCCGATGCCGGTGGACAGGTTGGCATGGCCGGTGCCGTCCAGATTGACCCGCACACTGATTTGCGTCTCGGCGGTGACGCGGGAGACTTCGGCGATGCGGGGCGAGGACTCCCGAAGTTTGGAGGAGTCAGAAAAAGAGGTAGTCATAGGGATTTTTCAAGGGCAACCAGCAGCTGCGTGTTTTCATCGGCGGTCCCGACGGTCAGGCGCAGGCAGTTGGCCAGCAATGGGTGCATTTTAGAAACATTCTTCACCAGCACTTTGCGGTTTCTCAAACCTTCAAAGGCTTGGGCGGCGTCGGGCACGCGGATCAGGATCATGTTGGCGTCGCTTTTCCAGGCCTTGACGCCGGGCAGCGCGCCCAG
>CAIYKK010000375.1 GCA_903926695.1 uncultured Burkholderiales bacterium | reverse complement strand
TAGTCCAGCGCGGCTTCAAAGTTGATCGCGCCGCGTGCCTGCAGCGCATGGCCTCGGGGCACGATCAGCACCAGCTGGTCGTGGCGGTAGGGCAGCGTCTGCAGCGCGCCGGTGCCGTGGGCGGTGTTGCAGATGCCCAGATCGGCCGCGCCTTCCTGCACGGCGCGAACCACCTCGGTGCTCAAATGCTCTTCGAGGTCAATCTTGATCTCGGTGTGCTGGCGAATAAAAGCGCCTAGGTCTTCCGGCAAAAACTGCACGATGGCCGAAATGCTGGCATGAACGCGCACATGGCCGCGCACCCCGTCGGCGTATTCGCCCAGTTCGCCCTGCATTTTTTCCAGGCTGAACAGCACCGAACGCGCATGGTGCAGCAGGCTTTCGCCCGCTGGCGTCAGCGCGACGCCCCGGCTGTGGCGGCTCAGCAGCGGTGTGTCCAGCGTGGCTTCCAGATCGCTCAGGCGCTTGCTGATGGCGGAGGCGGCGATGAATTCGCGCTCTGCCGCCTTGCCGATGCTGCCCAGCTCGCACACGGCCACAAACAGCTGAAGCGAGGTCAGGTCAATGCGGCGGGCGAAATTGCGTTCGGAGCTTTTGAGGTTCATGGGCTAAAGCCATCGTGTTTGACGATGAATGGCTATTTTGAACCTGTATTTTGAATGGTGCCGTCGCAAAGTACGATGACTGGCGTGCCGAAATCGCGGTGTTACCTACCAACGGCGAGCGCGTGAGCCATTCAATGCGTTGACCTGCGATCAGGCCGCAGCAAGCCCGGCGAACTTTCAGCGGCTGCAAATGCAAAACCCGCCAGACGTTGCCATCGGGCGGGTTTTTCGCTCAGGCCTTCAAAAGGCCTTGGCAGTTTTTAACGCTCAGCGATAGGCTTGACATCGCGCTGCACCGAGCCGGTGAACAGCTGGCGTGGGCGGCCAATCTTGTATTCTGGGTCGCTGATCATTTCGTTGAGCTGGGACATCCAGCCGACGTTGCGAGCCAGCGCGAAGATCGCGGTGAACAGCGGCACAGGAATGCCGATGGCGCGCTGAACGATGCCGGAGTAGAAGTCCACGTTCGGGTAGAGCTTGCGCGACACGAAGTATTCGTCTTCCAGCGCGATCTTTTCCAGAGCCATTGCCAGCTTGAACAGCGGGTCGTTTTCCAGGCCCATTTCTTTCAGCACTTCTTTGCAGGTTTCCTGCATCAGCTTGGCGCGTGGGTCGTAGTTTTTGTAAACGCGGTGGCCAAAACCCATCAGCTTGACGCCGGAGTTTTTGTCCTTGACCTGTTCCATAAACTGGCCAACTTTGGAAATGCCACCCATCTTCTGGATGTCTTCGAGCATGTTCAGGCAGGCTTCGTTGGCGCCGCCGTGGGCAGGGCCCCACAGGCAGGCCACGCCAGCGGCAATCGCTGCGAACGGGTTGGTGCCCGACGAACCGCACAGGCGCACGGTGGAGGTCGATGCGTTTTGTTCGTGGTCAGCGTGCAGCGTGAAGATGCGGTCCAGCGCACGTTCGAGCACGGGGTTGACCACGTACTCTTCGCAGGGCGTGGCGAACATCATGTGCAGGAAATTGCCGGCGTAGCTCAGGTCGTTGCGTGGGTACATGTACGGCTGGCCGACGGTGTACTTGTACGCCATGGCGACGAGCGTTGGCATCTTGGCGATCAGGCGCACGGCCGTGATGTCGCGGTGCGCTGGATTGTTGATGTCGGTGCTGTCGTGGTAGAACGCGGACAGGGCACCGACCAGGCCGGTCATGATGGCCATCGGGTGCGCGTCACGGCGGAAACCGCGCAGGAAGAATTGCATCTGCTCGTTGACCATCGTGTGGTTGGTCACGCGGCTGGTGAAATCTTTTTTCTGCTCGGCGTTCGGCAGTTCTCCGTAGAGCAGCAGGTGGCAGGTTTCGAGGTAGTCGCAGTTGACCGCGAGCTGCTCGATGGGGTAGCCACGGTACAGCAGTTCACCCTTGTCACCGTCGATGTAGGTGATGCCGGACTGGCACGACGCGGTGGACAGAAAACCGGGGTCGTAAGTGAACATGCCGGTTTGGGCGTACAGCTTGCGGATGTCAACGACATCCGGGCCTACATTGCCCTGATACACAGGCAGATCGACACTGGGGGTGCCATTGCTGAAGGACAGAGTGGCTTTGTTGTCAGCTAGCTTCATTTCTTGGATCTTTCTTTCATATCAAATGGGATGGGCACTAATCAGGTCGCCGGGGCTGCAGGCCGCAGCAGGTTCAAAACTTCAAGGGCTTCCGACGTTGAGGCGCTGGTTTGCGCGCTCACATCGGAGAGCTGGCTGGACTCTTTGCGCCTGAGCAGCAGGTCCAGCAGGTCGTTGTCAGACAAGTCCATTAAATCACTCAAGCCTTTAGCCTGCCTGACGCTGAGGGTGTTCTCGTAGTGCAGAAAGAATCTTTCTATCAGGAGATCATTTTCCAGCAGGCCTCGGCGGCAGCGCCATTTGAGCTTGCTTAAACCCCGCTCGTCGAGCAGTTCATCGGTGGTGGTCATGGACATAGTTGGCAACAGTTTTTAGAGGGTCCGCAGGACCATCATTTCCTTGATCTTGCCAATGGCGCGTGTCGGGTTCAGACCCTTGGGGCAGACATCAACGCAGTTCATGATGGTGTGGCAGCGGAACAGGCGGTACGGGTCTTCGAGGTTGTCCAGGCGCTGGGCGGTGGCTTCGTCGCGGCTGTCGGCCAGGAAGCGGTAGGCCTGCAGCAGACCGGCGGGGCCGACAAACTTGTCGGGGTTCCACCAGAAGCTCGGGCAGCTTGTCGAGCAGCTGGCGCACAAAATGCACTCGTACAGGCCGTTCAGCTCTTCGCGCTCTTCGGGCGACTGCAGGCGCTCTTTTTCAGGCGGCACGTTGTCGTTGATCAGGTAAGGCTTGATCGAGTTGTACTGCTTGAAGAACTGCGTCATGTCCACGATCAAGTCGCGCACCACGGGCAGGCCGGGCAGTGGCTTGAGCGTGATCACGCCGGGCAGCGTGTTCATATTCGTCAGGCAGGCCAGACCGTTTTTGCCGTTGATGTTCATGGCATCCGAGCCGCACACGCCTTCGCGGCACGAGCGGCGAAAGGAGATGGTCGGATCGGCGGCCTTGAGCTTCATCAGCGCGTCCAGCAGCATGCGCTCGTGGCCGTCGAGTTCCACCTCGATGGTCTGCATGTACGGCTTGGCATCGGTG
>CAIYKK010000374.1 GCA_903926695.1 uncultured Burkholderiales bacterium | reverse complement strand
CTTGTAGCGGGTAATCAGGCTGGACCACGGATAAGCGTAAGGCAAGGCGGCGAGCGTGCCGTCGAGCGGCGGCAGCTCGCGCAGGCATTCGCTGCACAGCGCGTTGGCGTCGAGTCGGTGCATCAGCGTGACGGGCAATGCCAGCGCACAGCGCACGCAGCGCGGCGGCGTCGGCGTGAAGCGCGTCACGCACGGCTGGCAGACCTGCGCGGTCGGCCAGCTGTGGCAGACGGCGCATTGGCTGGCCAGAGCGGGCAGGCGCAGCAGGGACAAAGCGGGGGAGATCAGGCGTGTAAACACCCGTGTCAATATACTCGTGGCCTTGCGCCGCTTGGCGCTTTTTTGTCGCTTTGCGCCTTTGTCGCGCCCAACCTGATTGTCTTTTTTGCATGACCACCACTTCGCGCCCGCCCACGCTTGATCCCAACGCCGTCAGCCGCTGGCAGCGCGCCGCGCCGCTGGCCTCGCCCTGGCTGCATGAAGAAGTCGCCTCGCGCATGCAGGAGCGCCTGCAGTGGATCAAGCTGCAGCCGCAGGCCTGGGCACATTGGGGCGCGCTGCGCGGCGGGCTGCAGGCGCACGCCAAGCTGGCCGCGCTGTATCCAAACGCCGCCTGTTTTGTCGCCGAAGCCACGCCCGAGCGGGCGCAGGCGGCGACCAAAGCCATTTCTAAACCGTGGTGGAATCCCAGCCAGTGGCGCGCCGCGCCGACGCATTTTGAAACGCCCGCGCCCGCCAGCGTCGAAATGCTCTGGGCCAACATGGCGCTGCACGAGGCGGCTGACCCGCAATCGCTGCTGGCCGACTGGCACCGGGCGCTGAAGGTCGATGGCTTTGTGATGTTTTCCTGCCTCGGGCCGGACACGGCGCGTGAGCTGCGGGCGGTTTATGCGCGGCTGGGCTGGCCCCCGGCGGGCCACGACCTGACCGATATGCACGACTGGGGCGACATGCTGGTGCAAACCGGCTTTGCCGAGCCGGTGATGGACATGGAGCGCATCACGCTGACTTACGAAACCCCGGCGCGGCTGCTGCAGGAGCTGGCCGAGCTGGGGCGCAATTTCCATCCGGCGCGCTTTGCGGGTCTGCGCGGGCGTCGCTGGAAGGCGCAGCTGGAGCAGGCGCTGGCCGATCAGTTGACCGGCCCCGATGGCCGCTTGAGCCTGACGTTTGAAGTGATTTACGGCCACGCGCTCAAGGCCGCGCCCAAATTCAAAGTCAGCCCGCACAGCGCTGTGTCGCTCGACGACATGCGCCGCATGCTGCAGGAAAAAAGCCAGCCCGCGTCGTGAGCGGCTGGCCTTTGCCGGGGAATCAATAGCGCTTCGGTTTAGTCATTTCCAGGCGCGCCTGTCATCGCGCTGCAGGCCGTACAAGGTGGCGAGTTTGCTGGCGATGGTGCCGGGGCTGGCGACGACGCTGGTGCCGCAGGTGGCGGTGGCGGTTTTCAGAATTTGCCACAGCATGGCGCCGTCACGCGGGTTGGAGGTGGGCCGCTGCAGCGTAGGCGCTTTGGCGTAGCGCTCCACCGAATACGCCTGCGCCACGGTCGTGCTGAACTGGTCTTGCAGGATTTTTGAGCCGGTACACAGCGCGTCGGCATCGTTGATCACCAGCACGGCGCCAGCCCAGCCTTCGGGGCTGGTTTCCAGCCCGAGATTGACGATGGTCGTGCTGGGGAACAGGTCGCGGTACAGCGCCCAGGCTTTTGGGCCGTCGAAATGCTCGTAGCGTGCGTCGTAGGCCATCACGTTGACCATGTTGATTTTTTGCGCCATACCGGGCTGAGCAAACAGCAGGCGCTCGCGCCCGGCGGTGCCGCCCCAGTACGAAGTTTTGCCGCCGCAAGCGGCTGCGCTGGTGCCAGTTTGTAGCGTGCAATCCGCGCCCACAGACCAGCCCGCCAGCGTCAGCAGGCGCTGGCCACCGGCCAGATCAACCGCCCGGCGCATGGCGTTGATCACGCCTTTGTACTCGGCGATGCGGGCGGCGCTGGTGCCTTCGAGTTCGTAGTCCACGTCCAGGCCGTCAAAGCCGACATCGAGCATGATTTGCTTGAGGGCGGTGGTGATGGGGCCTGCGGCCAGGCTTTCAGCCGCTAGAGCAGTCCAGTTGCTGTAGCTGGCACCGCCAACGGCCAGCACCACTTTGATGCCGCGCGCATGCAGCACGTCGATGGCGCGCTTGATGTCCTTCGGCCCGGCATTGAAGTTCAGCCCGGTGCCGCTCCAGGTGTTGCCGACAAAATTGCTGGCGCGGGTGTAGCTGAAATTGGGCTGGGCAAACGCCGTCATCACATGCGTATAAACCGCCGGAATGCGCGCCATCTGGCTGGTTTTGACAATCGCATCGTTGCCCAGCGCCGCGCCCGTGGCGCTCAGGCTGCTGAACCAGTTGTCGCTCCAGCTGGGGTAATAACCAACATAAACGCGCTGGTTAGTGATGGCCGATTTGGCCGCGCTCATGGTCTGAGGTTCGGCGCTCAGGACGATGGGCGTTGGCGTTGGCGTTGGCGTTGGAGTCGGAGTGGGTTTAGGAGGCGTCGGCGTCGTGCTGCCTGCGGCGCTGCAGGCGGTAAAAGTCCCGCCGTTGTAGGCAATTTGGCAGTTGCTTGGCGCGGCCTTCAGCGTGCCTGCGCCGCCAAAGCCCAGGGCAACTGTTGCGCCCGGCGCAAGGGTGCCATTCCAGGATTCGTTGCTGAAGGTGACGGTTGCGCCGCTGGTGCTGAGCTTGTAAGTGCCCCAGGACGACACGCGGGTCACGCCCGAGGGCATGGTCAGCCGCACAGACCAGCTGGTCCAGGGCGTGGCACTGGTGTTTTTGAGTGCGACCTGGCCGTTAAAACCGCCCACCCAGCTGGACTGGACCGTGGTCACCGCTGTGGCGGTGGTTGTCGTGGTGGTGGTTGCGGTGGTCGTAGCGGTGCTGGCCAGCAGCGCCATGCTTTTGACCGAGGTGCTCGGGATCGTGGTGGGCGGCGGCACGGCGGCGGTCGGTTTGTTTTTGGCCAGCTGCACCGGCAGCGTCGCCAGAAAACTGACCCAGGAGCGCACTTTCAGGGCGGCGTTCGCGCTGTTGAGGCTGGACAGCTTGCCGTCGTCCATCAGCACCAGGCATTTTTTCCCGTTCAGGCTGCAGCCGTGCAAATCCGTCACGGCGGCGGGCGCGCCCTGTCCGGTGAAGCCGAACACATAAGACGCAGGCGCAGACTGCGCCATCAGCGGCGCCAGACTCACCCCATCGGGCAGTTGAAACGAAAACTTGCCGTTGTGGACCGTCGCCGTGACGTTTGAAAAGCCCGCCGCATTGAGCGTGCCGCTTTCGAGCGACAGCCTGGCGCCGCCGCTGACGGGCGCGTCGCTGAAGTTGTAAATCGCAAACTTCCCTGCGTAACTGGCCCCGGCTCCGCCAGCCGTCGCCCCGCTGTCCGCTGCGCTGAACACCACCACCACGGGCGCCGACGCCGACATGCGCGTCTTCACCGTTTCAAGCTGGCTGGCCAGTTGGGCCGCGCTGGCCGTGGCCGCCGTCAAACTGGAAACATCGAGTAATAAATCCTGCATTCCCAGTTTATTTTGGGCCAGCGTACTTAATGGCGTGAGTCTGCAGATTTTGGCTTCGCACGACAGCGAAAACGTATCCAGCATTTTGTCCAGCGCATCCTGCGTTGGAATAAAGGGGCGCGTTAATAATTGCTCTGCCGTGTCGGCGACATTCATTTCGTCGAGCAAAGGCGCAAGCGCTTTTTTAACCAGCTCCGCCGCGTGCAGGCGCAGGGATTTGATGTCGGCGGGGGATTTTCCCGCCAAGCCTTCATTCAGAACGATTCGGGCCACCATCGTGGAAATCGGCGTGATATTGATGCTGCCGCCGGAGGCAGAAATATCATTTTCAAGCACCAAGGCCTGGTATTTTTTGGCCGGAGAAAGAGATGCGTCTGTGGCCTCAATCAAATAAGGCGCTTTTGCCGGGTCCAGTTTGAATTCAAAAAAAGCGGCGCTGTTTGTCACCGCAGAAACCGTCGCCGAGCCGGTCAGGGAAGTGGCCGTCACCGCCACGCCGCTCAAGGGCGCGCCTGCTGCCGCAATGCCGCTTAGATTATTTTCATTGGCGGACGCGCTAGCGGGTGTATTTTCCCCGCCGCCGCAGCCTGCCAGCACGATTAACACGGCTGCAAGCGGGGCATATTTTATTTTTGAAAAAAGCATAAAAGTTTTTTAAATTTCAATTTTTATTGATATCAAGCCGGGCTGCATTCCGGTCGGTTCATTTAACGGAAACAGTTTTTATTGCCCGAGATGGTTAAATTGTTGATACAGAAAAATGGTTTCTTGAATTGTAGTTGCGCGCCGTCCGGTTTTATTAAATTTTTCGGTATCCCCTAAACGCGGAATTGTGGGTGGAAAAAATCGTAAAAATTCACCCAAATTACTTTTTAAAAGCCAATTGCGCGGGTTTTCCCGACGAGACTTCGGGTTCTTTAAACCTATAGTCATTCGTGCTGGTTAAAAAATTTTTATGAAGGTTGCTGCATGGCTCCATCTTCCCCGGCATTTCGTTTTGCCACCGTGCCTGTGCAAGGCGCGCCTGCCCAGGCGCAGGGCGCGGTGGTGCTGTGGCTGCTCAAGCGCCACTGTTCGCTCACGTCCGCCCAGCTGGTCGGCTTTTACCTGTCTTTGTCTGCGGCCTCGCTGGTGATTGCCAGTTTTTTCTGGTGGCAGGGCGCGCCGCTGGTGATGACGTTTGCGCTATTGGAACTGCTGGCCGTGGGCACGGCGTTTGTGCTGTATGCGCGCCACGCGGGCGACGCGGAAAAAATCCTCTTGCAGGGCGGCCAGCTGGTCATTGAACTGGACAACGCCGGGCGCACCGAGCGCGCCGAATTCAGCCGCGAATGCGTCCGGGTCGAGCCTTGGCATGGCGACGGCTCGCTGATCGAGGTCTCGGGCCAGGGCCGCTGTGTGCGCGTCGGGCGCCACATGCGCCCTGAACTGCGCCCCATGCTGGCGCGTGAAATCCGCTGGGCGCTGCGTGCCGGTTGTTGATGTGTTGATGTGTTGATTCAGCCCAAACTTTGCCCGCATTGTTTGAATTTCATCGGTAGTTAAAGCAGAAAAAAGTGACCATGATGAATCCAGAAAACACCCTACGCAGCCTCACACAGCTTGCCCGGCGGCGTTCGGGCGCATGGTTGGGTTGGTTCGCGGCCTGGATCAGCACCTGCGCTTACGCGGTCAACGACCTGCCCGGCGGCCCGGCGGTGAATCAGCTCAACCTGCCGCGCCCAGCCACCCGGATCGCCGAGGAGCAGATCTGGCTGCACTGGTTCATGATGGGCATTTGTGTGGTGATTTTTGTGGCCGTGTTTGGCGTGATGTTTTATTCCATCCTCAAACACCGCAAATCGGTCGGCCACAAGGCGGCCAATTTTCATGAATCGACAGCCGTTGAAATTGCCTGGACCATCGTGCCGTTTGTCATTGTCATCGGCATGGCGCTGCCCGCCACCAAAGTGCTGGTGGCGCAAAAAGACACCACCGGCGCGGATTTGACCAGCAAGGCCACCGGCGTGCCGTGGAAATGGGGCTCCGCCTACCTCAAGGGCGAGGGCGAGGGCATCGCGTTTGTCTCCACGCTGGACACGGCCCAGCGCCAGATGTCGGACAACGGCGGCGCCAAAGCCGGTGAAACCGCGCCCGACGACTACCTGCTCAAGGTTGATCACCCGCTGGTCGTGCCGGTGAATAAAAAAATCCGCATCATCACCACCGCCAGCGACGTGATTCACGCCTTTGCCGTGCCCGCTTTTGGCATCAAGCAGGACGCGATTCCCGGCTTTGTGCGCGATACGTGGTTCCGCGCCGAGCGTGTCGGCGATTTTTACGGCCAGTGCCAGGAACTCTGCGGCAAGGAACACGCCTACATGCCGATTCACGTCAAGGTGGTTTCCGCCCAGGACTACAGCGCCTGGGTGGCGCTCAAGACGGCTGAAAAAGCCGCCGCCAAGCCGCTCTGACGCCCGAATCCTCCAAGCCACCGGCACAAGCCCACCAAAGGAAATCAAGATGAGTGCAGTCCTAGATCACCACGGCCATGTGCAGGATGAGTCGCACGCCCACCCGCACGGCTGGAAGCGCTGGGTTTACGCCACCAACCACAAAGATATTGGTACGCTGTATTTGCTGTTCAGCTTCACCATGTTGATGATTGGCGGCGTGCTGGCGCTGTTGATCCGCGCCGAGCTGTTTCAGCCGGGGCTGCAGCTGGTCAACCCGGAGCTGTTCAACCAGCTCACCACCATGCACGGCCTGATCATGGTGTTCGGCGCCATCATGCCCGCCTTTGTCGGCTTTGCGAACTGGATGATTCCGCTGCAAATCGGCGCGTCCGACATGGCTTTTGCGCGCATGAACAATTTCAGCTTTTGGCTGTTGATTCCGGCAGGGTTGATGCTGGTGTCGTCATTTTTCATGCCCGGCGGCGCACCCGCTGCGGGCTGGACGCTGTACGCGCCGCTGACGCTGCAAATGGGGCCGTCTATGGATTCGGGCATTTTTGCGATGCACCTACTAGGCGCTTCATCCATCATGGGGTCGATCAACATCATCGTCACCATCCTGAACATGCGCGCGCCCGGCATGACCTTGATGAAAATGCCGATGTTTTGCTGGACGTGGCTGATCACCGCTTATTTGCTGATTGCCGTGATGCCGGTGCTGGCCGGGGCCATCACCATGACGCTGACCGACCGGCACTTTGGCACCAGCTTTTTCAACCCCGCTGGCGGCGGTGACCCGGTGATGTACCAGCATATTTTCTGGTTCTTCGGCCACCCCGAGGTTTACATCATGATCCTGCCCGCGTTTGGCATCATCAGCCACATCATTCCGGCGTTTTCGAGGAAGCGCCTGTTTGGCTACGCGTCTATGGTTTATGCGACTGGCTCGATTGCGATTTTGAGTTTTGTCGTTTGGGCGCACCACATGTTCACCACCGGCATGCCGGTGACGGGCCAGCTGTTTTTTATGTATTCGACCATGCTGATCGCCGTGCCGACTGGCGTGAAAGTGTTTAACTGGATTGCGACAATGTGGAAAGGCTCGATGACATTTGAAACGCCGATGTTATTTGCCGTCGGTTTTATTTTTGTCTTCACCATTGGCGGGCTGACGGGCGTGATTCTGGCTGTCGCGCCGATTGATATTCAGTTGCAGGACACCTATTATGTCGTCGCGCATTTTCATTATGTGCTGGTAGCTGGGTCGCTTTACGCCATGTTTGCCGGTTATTACTACTGGAGTCCGAAGTGGACCGGCGTGATGTACAGCGAGCGGCGCGGCCAGATTCATTTCTGGTGGTCGCTGATTTCGTTCAACGTGACGTTTTTCCCGATGCACTTTTTGGGGCTGGCAGGCATGCCGCGCCGCTACGCCGATTACCCGATGCAGTTTGCCGATTTCAACGCCATCGCCAGCGTCGGCGCTTTCTTCTTTGGTTTTGCGCAGGTGTATTTTTTCCTGTTCATCGTGCTGCCCGCCATGCGCGGCAAGGGTGTACCCGCCAAGCAAAACCCGTGGGTCGATGAGGGCGGCAAGGGCGCGGAAGGCCTGGAGTGGGAAGTGCCGTCGCCCGCGCCATTTCACACCTTTGAAACGCCGCCCCGGCTCGACAGCACCGCCACCCGCATCATCGGCTGAGGAGGTTTCAACATGACAACGCCCGAACAAAAGAAAAGCAACCTGCGTCTGGCGCTGATTTTGG
>CAIYKK010000373.1 GCA_903926695.1 uncultured Burkholderiales bacterium | reverse complement strand
TTTAAAAGGTCTCGATGGAAACGATTCGATGCGAGGCGGTAATGGCAACGATACGCTCGATGGCGGCGCTGGCATCGATACGCTGGTGGGTGGCGATGGCAACGACACCTATGATGTGACTGCTGGCGATGTGGTCACCGAAACAGCAACGGGCGGCATTGACATCATTCGCTCTGCAACGCTGACCAGCTTTACTGGCTATGTCAATATAGAGGGCTTGGAATATACTGGAACTAATGGCGTACTCTTGCAAAATGGTACGGCTAATACCAGCGTTGAATCTTTTATAGGCGGTTCTGGAAACGACACGATCAATGGCTGGGGCGGCAATGACCAGTTATCGGGCGGTGCCGGCAATGACTCACTGAATGGCGGTGATGGGGTTGACAATTTGTTCGGAAACGCTGGTGCCGACACATTGGATGGCGGGGTCGGCAATGATTACCTTTGTGCGGGCAGTAGCGCTTCTGATAATTCAGACCTCAGCGCCAATCGGCTCACTGGCGGCGATGGCAATAATAGCCTGTATGGATCAGGTGGAAACGACTTGCTCTTAGGCGGCAGCGGGAATAATTCTTTGACTGGCAATGCTGGCAATGATGTATTGGACGGAAGCAGTCTCGGACTAGGCTATAGAGGCGGGGTTGATACTTTGTACGGCTGCGATGGTGCTGACACGCTGTATGGCAGGGGGAGTGATTATCTTTATGGCGGTGCAGGCGACGATATTTTGTATGCAGGCTTCTTGTTTCCCATTTCAATGTATGATTCCACTAACCTCAACGATAACCTGAATGGTGGCGATGGCTACAACAGCGTGACTGGCAAAGACCTTTTCCGTTTTCAAACCACTGCGGCCTTTGCGCAAGCTATTAATTTTGATGGATCTGACACCGGATATTTTACTACCGGCCATTTCATCAATGACTTCACCTTGCTGGATGACAAAATCCAGTTCGCTGCCAGCATGACCGGCGATGGCGATGCGTTGCTGGAAAATGTGGCGATGAAAGCCGCGTCAGGCGGAACTTTTGCCAAGACGGCGGAAATGGTCATTGTTCAGGCAGACCTGACCACGGATTTCTGTTTCTCCTATGGCGGTTCTTGGACTGCCATCAATGCCGGCGACGTAATTGCAGCCATCGGGCAAGCCGATGCCGCCTTTGCCATTGGTGACAAGCGGCTGTTTGTGGTCGATGACGGCGTCGGTTCTGCGCTGTTCCAGTTTGTCAGTGCCGATGCAAATGCGACGATCAGCGCTGCAGAGCTGAAGCTGATTGGGGTGGTCGATGGCCAAGCCAGCCTGACCAGCAGCGATTTTGGCCTGTATTGATCCCGTCATTAAATTAGCCTGAGAAGCTCCCTGTTCATGGCAGGGAGCTTTTTTTCGCTGCCAGTACAACCATCTGGCGTCCGCGCTGGCCGATTGCAGGGCCGGTACACGGATCGGTCGGGCAGTATCGAAAAAGTGTTGACTGCAATCAACACGCCCGGCACCCAGCGCTGCTACGCTGCCCGGCATGAACTTTGACATCCTCATTTCAGGCGCTGGCCCTGCCGGGCTGTGCCTGGCCCGCGCCCTTTCGGGCCACGGCCTGCGCATTGCGCTGGTCGAGCAGCAGCCGCTGGCCGCCCTCGAACAACCCGCTTTTGACGGGCGCGAAATCGCGCTGACCCAGCATTCGGCGCAGCTCATGCGCCAGCTTGGCCTGTGGGAGCGCATCGAGGCGTTCGCGCCGAACGCGCTGTCGCCGCTGCGCGATGCGCGCATTCTGAACGGCGCGTCGCCGTTTGCGATGGTGATTGGCCACGGCCTGACGGCACACAGCGAGCTGGGCTGGCTGGTGTCGAATCACCTGATACGCCGCGCCGCTTATGAGTCGGTGCAGGCGGCGATGCAGGCCAACGGCGACATCACCTTGCTGGCGGGCGAGGCCGTCAGCCGCGTCGGCTCGGACGCGCAAGGCGCGCAGGTCACGCTGGCCAGCGGCGCGGTGCTTGATGCCCGGCTGCTGGTCGCCGCCGACAGCCGCTTTTCGACCACGCGCCGGGCAATGGGCATTGCGGCGGACATGCACGACTTCGGCCAGACCATGCTGGTGTGCGTGATGGCGCACGAAGCGCCGCACCATCACGCGGCTTGGGAGTGGTTTGACTACGGCCAGACGCTGGCGCTGCTGCCGATGAACGACGACCCAACCACTGGCTCGCACCGCTCGTCCGTGGTGCTGACGCTGCCGCACCACGCCATCGAGCGGTTGCTGGCGCTGGAGGCCGGGGTGTTTAACCAGAATCTGGCGCGCCGCTTTGCCGGGCGGCTGGGCGCGATGACGCTGGCCAGCACGCGCCACGCTTACCCGCTGGTGGCGGTGTATCCACGCCGCATGGTGGCGCAGCGTTTTGCCTGCGTGGGCGATGCGGCTGTTGGCATGCACCCGGTCACGGCGCACGGGTTTAATTTTGGCTTGCTGGGCGTTGAGGCGCTGGCGCAGGGCGTGCTGGCGGCTCACGCGGCAGGGCGCGACATGGCCAGCGCCGAGATGCTAGAGCGCTACGAGCAGCGCCACCGCCGCGCCACCCGGCCCACGTACTTGGCCACGCAGTTCATCACCGGGCTTTACACCCACGATTCGCTGCCTGCCCGCGCCCTGCGCGATATGGCGCTGCGCGTAGGCGAGCGCTTGATGCCGTTCAAACGCGCCCTGGCCGCGTCCCTGACGGCTTGACACATTGAGGCGGGCTTTTCAGGCAACTGACTAATAAACAGGCATTGTGTTTCAAGTCATTGCCAGCATTGGTTTTTTTGACTTTTCCCAAGACTTATCCACAGGGTATTCCACAGGAATTGGGGGTAAGGTTTGACTGAGGTCACCTCGGCTTTTACCTGAGCGCTGGCTTGGGGGCGTGCGAACTGTCTGACAAACAGCGGCGAAAGTTGTCCGTCGCCCCGCGCTGGGGCACGCGCTACGCTGGGCGGCGTGAACTGCAAGAAAAGCGCGTTCAGCCGCCGTTTTGACCTATGAGCGCCTGAGCTTGGCACTTAGTGCCGACAATAAAGCTTGCTCTTCAGTCTGTGTTTTTTTCTTTAGTCAGGTGGCTTTTATGAACTGGTTCGCAAAAATCCCGAATTCCCGCCGCTCGGCTACTGGGCTGGAGTGGCGCCTGTGGCGCAAGCTGCCGCTGATCGCGCTGGTCGGCACGGCGCTGCCCTTGCTCTGCCTGGGACTGATCTATCTGGGCACCGATGCCTCCTCCGACGCCGCCGAAGCCCGCTGGCTGCAGATGATGAATTACGTGGTTGGCGGCGTGATCGTTTTTCACTTGTCGATGGTGGCAACGGTCGGCATCGGCTGCGTCATCGTGATGGTGATGAAAGGCCCCGGTTATGTCGCCGACGGCTACCAGGTCTCGCACAGCGACCAGCCGCGCGCCGCGATGGAAACCGACGAAGAAGCGTCAAGCTACCGCCTGCCTGACAACGAGCGGCCCCAGTAGCGGCCCGCAGCCACGGATTGCGGCACCGTCAGGGTTCAAGCAGTATGAATGCCGCCGAATTTTGGCGCAAAATTGGCGTTTACCAAGCCAAAAACATGGAAGTTCTCATCATCAACAAAGGCGTGGACACCACGTTCGAGGAAGATTTGGCCACAGACGTGCTGAAAATCATCACCGTATTTTCGGCGCGGCTTTACGGTAGCCGCTGGCGCAAAAATCACAAACTCCTGCACGGTATGAAACAGGCTGTGCAGGCTCCATTATGCTGATCGCTCACAAAATCGCGCTCAAGCCCAACAACGTGCAGGCAACTTATTTCGCCCGTGCAGCAGGTACGGCGCGCTTTGCCTACAACTGGGCGCTCGATAAATGGCAAAAACAATACGAGGCCTGGAAGCTGGACAACACCCAGCCCAGGCCATCGGAAATGGCCATTATTCAATTGGGACAAGCATTCCAGAACTTTTTTGCCGGTCGGGCCAAATACCCCAAGTTCAAAAAGAAAGGCGTTCACGACCGCTTCAGCCTGAGCAATGATCAATGATCAATGATCAATTTAGCGTTGACGCCTCACGCCTCACGCATACGCATTCCCCATCTTGGCTGGGTGCGCATGCGTGAGGTTTTGCGTTTTACGGGGAAAATCATGTCAGCCACGGTATCTCAGCACTCGCAACGCTCTCAACGGGAGAGCCGCCAATCCCCGGCCCCAAGGCGCACAAAGCCTTGCTGTGCCGCTTGCAGCGCTTATTCAGGAGCCTCAGCCGCAAGGTCAAAGGCTCGAAAAACCGCCATTTGGCGCGGGCGGTCTCGGATCTGGGATTCTTTGAATTCCGGCGTCAGCTGGAATACAAAGCGGCGCAGCGTGGCGCAAGTGTGGTGGCAGACCGGTGGTTTCCCGGCAGCAAGACCTGTTCGCACTGCGGGCACAAGCTGGAAATTTTGCCGCTATCAGTGCGTCAATGGACTTGTCCAGCCTGCAACACAACCCATGACCGGGATGTGAATGCGGCGGTCAATTTGAAAACCATGGCCGTGAGTTCCACGGTGTCAGTCTGTGGAGAGGGTGGCTCTGGTTCGGCTCGCAAGACCCGAACGAAACCAGCCTCGGTGAAGCAGAAAGTCAGCTTTGTTCCTGTTTGCGCAGGAATGAGCAAGTCTGATTGAACGGTTGGCTCTATCCTTGACACATTTCTCTGCGCACCAAATGCGCGCTCAGAAAAATCTCCATGAAAAATCTTCTCAATCTGAACTGGCAGGCAATATGAACAACTCTTGTCTGCCCACGGCGCAAGCATCGGGACAAAGCCGTGACGAGGCTTTGCATCGTCCAGACGCAGCAGACGCTTGCGCGACACATACGCCAAGGACGGCACCGCCCCAACAGGCGAGCCAGGATATGTTGCGCCTGGCTATGGACGCCGCCCAACTGGGCGTCTGGGCATGGCAGCCCGAGGGCGAGCGCATCACCTGGATGAACGAGCGCACCTGCGAAATCCTGGGCATTTCTCCTGCTGCCGAGCCTGCGGCCACCGACCATTGCGCAGAAAAAATCATCCGCCCCGAAGACCTTGCGCTGTTCAGGCGGGCCATCGCGGCCACCGTGCAGACCGGGGCGCGACTGCTGCATCAGTGCCGGTTCCGCCGCCTGGACGACGGAACGCTGCGCTGGGCCGAATTCACGGGCCGGTCAGCGCAGGAGTTGCAGGGGCCATCCGTGGGCGTGATCGGCACCGTCTGCGACATCACCGAGCGCAAGCAGGCCGAAGAGGCCTTGCGCGAATCGCAGCGTTTTTTCCGTGCGTCCCTCAATGCCCTGTCGGGCCGCATCGCTGTGCTGAACGAGGCGGGTGTGATTGTCGAAATCAACGAAGCCTGGCAGCGCTTTGCCCGTGAGAGCCAGCCTCCTGGCATGAGCGTAAATGTCGCCAGTGCTCTGGGCGTGGGCGTGAACTATCTGCAAAAGTGCATGCAGGCGCTGGCACCCGGCAGCGCGCAGCCGGACTATGTCCGGGGCATCAGCAATGTGATTGCCGGGTGGCATTCGTCTTTTCAGATGGAGTATCCCTGCCACTCGCCGACCCAGCAGCGCTGGTTTTTCATGCGCGTAACCCGCTTTCGGGGGCCAGGGCCGGTGCGCGTCATCATCGTGCATGACGATTGCACCGAGCGCAAGCTGGCCGAAAAAGCCCTGCGCCACAGCGAGCAGCGTTTTCGCGCCCTGTTTGACCGGGGGCCGGTGGCGATGTATTCGTGCGACACCTCGGGCGTCATCCAGGAGTTCAATCCCTGTGCGGTAAAACTCTGGGGACGTACGCCCCGGCACAATGATGTGGACGAGCGCTTCTGTGGCGTGGCCAAGGTCTATCGGCCCGACGGCCAGTTGCTCCCCGCTTCGCAAAACCCGATGATTGCCGTGCTCAAGGGCGATGTGCCGCAGGTCAATGGCGTCGAAGCCATCATCGAGCGCCCCGACGGCTCGCGCATCACCGTCATTGCCAACATCGTGCCGCTGAAAAACGGCTGGGGCGAGATCACCGGGGCGATCAACTGCTTTTACGACATCACCGAGCGCAGCCGTCTGGAGCGCAAGACGCAGGAGCAGGCGCAGGCGCTGGCTGACCTGCACCACCGCAAGGACGAGTTTCTGGCGATGCTCAGCCATGAGCTGCGCAACCCGATGGCGCCGCTGACCAACGCGGTGCAGCTGCTCGCCCTGCAAAAAGACGAAGACCCGGTGCAGCACCAGGCGCGCAGCATCATTGAGCGGCAGGTGGGCCAGCTCAAGCACTTGGTCGATGATTTGCTGGAAATCTCGCGCATCACCAGCGGCAGTGTCCGCCTGCGCCTGGAGCGCGTCAGCGTCGAGCGTGTGGTG
>CAIYKK010000372.1 GCA_903926695.1 uncultured Burkholderiales bacterium | reverse complement strand
CAAAGCGCTGATTAAAAAATCACAAGATCAAGTCCAGTGGGATTTTCTATTTGAAGCCGCCGGGCCGGGCTGCACCTATGTCATGCGCAAAGAGCTGGCTTGTGCGATTCAGGCGCTGCTAAAAAACCGCTGGGCCGATGTCCAGAAGGTTGGTTTGCATGACTGGTTTGCCTACGCATTTGCGCGCGCCAATGGTTATCGCTGGGTGATTGATGATTATCCTGGCATGCTGTACCGGCAGCATGAAAAAAATCAGGTTGGCGTGAATAAGGGGTGGCGGGCTTTAATGCACCGCGCGCGCAAAATTTGCAGCGGATGGGGTTTGAGCCAGTCGGCGCTGATTGCCGATCTGGTTGGTTTGGGAAATGATCCCTTTGTCAAGCGGTGGTCGGATGGCAGCCGGATTGGCATGCTCTGGCTGGCTTGTCATGCCGGGCAATGCCGCAGGCGTTTGCGCGACAAATGGCTGTTTGCGTTGTCGTGTCTGGTGCTGGCAATTGTCGGGAAGCGCCGGTCATGAATTTATCGCGTGTGCTGGTAACGGGCGCTAATGGTTTTGTCGGGCGGGCTTTGTGTGCGCAGGCTGCGGCCCGTGGTGTGGCAATGCGCGGTATTACCCGCTTTCCTTGTGAGTTGCCGGGCGGTGTTGAAAACTGCGTCGTGAGCGCTGTCGATGAGCGTACCGATTGGCAGGCGGCGCTGGCAGGCGTTGAGGCCGTTGTTCACTTGGCTGCCCGCGTGCATGTCATGGCCGATACGGCTGAAAACCCGCTGGCAGAGTTTCGCCGTATTAATACGCAGGGCACTTTAAATCTGGCCCGGCAGGCCGCTGCCGCCGGGGTGCGTCGGTTTGTATTTGCCAGTTCCGTCAAAGTTAATGGCGAAATGACCCTGTCCGGCCATCCGTTCAAGGCCGACGATGCGCCTGCGCCGCTGGATGCCTACGGCATTTCCAAAATGGAGGCGGAACAGGGCTTGCGCGAATTGGCGGCAAAAACCGGCATGGAAGTGGTGATCATCCGCCCGCCGCTGGTCTATGGGCCGGGCGTGAAGGCCAATTTTGCGGCCATGATGCGCTGGCTGCGGCGCGGCGTGCCTTTGCCGCTGGGCGCAATTGACAATCAGCGCAGTCTGGTGGCGCTGGATAATCTGGTCGATTTGATCGTGACCTGCATCAGCCATCCGGCGGCGGCCAATCAGACTTTTCTGGTGTCCGACGGCGAAGATGTTTCCACCACGCAGTTGCTGCGCCGCATGGGCCAGGCGCTGGGCTGCCCGGCGCGCTTGCTGCCGGTTCCGGCGGGACTGCTCGAATTGGGCGCTGCGCTGGTCGGCAGGCGCGATATGGCCCAGCGGCTGTGCGGCTCTTTGCAGGTCGATATTGAAAAAACCCGTCAGTTATTAGGGTGGCGTCCGCCGCTCACGCTGGATGAAGGCTTGAAAAAAGCAGCGCAAGGTAAATAAACGTGAAGCGACTATTTGATTTTTTACTGGCCGTTACGGCGGCGCTGATTTTGGCGCTGCCCGTGCTGCTGGTGGCGCTGGCCGTGCGCCTGACTTCGCCCGGCCCGGCGCTGTATTGGTCTGAGCGTGTGGGGCGGCGCAATACGATTTTTAAAATGCCCAAGTTCCGCAGCATGCGCGTCGGCACGCCCGCCGTGGCCACGCATCTGCTGGCCAATCCGCAGGCGCATTTGACGCCTATCGGCAGCTTTCTGCGCAAAAGCAGCCTCGACGAGCTGCCCCAGTTGTGGAGCATTTTGGTCGGCGATATGAGTTTTGTCGGCCCCCGGCCCGCGCTGTTTAACCAGGATGATTTGATTGCGCTGCGCACACAATCCGGCGTGCATGAACTGGTGCCCGGACTGACAGGCTGGGCGCAGATCAACGGGCGCGACGAGCTGCCCATCCCCGAAAAAGTCAAACTCGATGCGGTGTATTTGCAGCGCCGTTCGCTGGGCTTTGACATCCGCATCCTGTGGCTGACGTTTGTGAAAGTGCTGCGCCGCGACGGCGTGGCGCATTAAACCCAAGATGCTGTTTAATCATTCCGTTTCGGCGCCCTTGCTGGCGCTGTCCCGTCCTGTCAAGCGGCTGGTGGTGCTGGCGCTTGATCTGGCGCTGATTCTGGCGTCGGTCTGGGCCGCTTTTTACCTGCGCGTTGACCAGACTGGCCTGCCGCTGGCGCAGCAATGGAACGTCTATCTGCTGGCGCCTGCGCTGGCGATTCCTTTGTTTGTGCGCTTCGGCTTGTACCGGGCGATTTTTCGCTACACCGGCATGGCCGCGCTGGCCACCACGGCCAAGGCGGTGGGCGTGTATGCGGTGCTGTTTTTTTCGGCGCTGCTGCTGTTTCGCTGGGAAGGGGTGCCGCGCACGCTGGGCTTGATCCAGCCGCTGCTGTTTTTGCTGCTGGTGGGCGGCAGCCGCGCCGTAGCGCGCTTCTGGCTGGCGGGCTGGTCGCGCAAGGCCAGCCATGCCGCCGGGCGTCTGCTGATCTACGGCGCGGGCGAGGCGGGCGTGCAGACGGCTTCGGCGCTGGGCGTGGCGCGCCAGTTTGTGCTGCTCGGCTTTGTCGATGACGACAGGAGCAAAGCGGGCACCAGCATCAACGGCGTGGAAATCATGGCGCCCGAAGAAGTCGCCGATGCCGTGGTCCGCATGGGCGTGACCGACATCCTGCTGGCCATGCCGTCGCTGGAGCGCATCCGCCGCAATGAAATCATCAATCGCCTGCGCGACCTGCCGGTGCATGTGCGCACCCTGCCGGGCATGGGCGATTTGGCTTCGGGGCGTGTGGCGTTGCAGGATTTTCAGGAGCTGGACGTGGAAGACTTGCTCGGGCGCGCCCCCGTGCCGCCCGATGCGCGCTTGCTGGCGCGCAATTTGGCGGGCAAGGCCGTGCTGGTCACCGGCGCGGGCGGCAGCATTGGCAGCGAGCTGTGCCGCCAGATCCTGCGCGAAAAGCCGCGCCAGCTGGTGCTGGTCGATCACAACGAGTTTGGCCTCTACACCATTCACCGCGAACTCGAAAGCCTGTGCCATGAGCACACGCTGGCGGTGGGCATTGTTCCCCTGCTCGGCAGCGTCGGCAATTTTGAGCGGCTGCGTGAAATTTGCCAGCTCTACCGGCCCGCCACCGTCTATCACGCCGCCGCTTATAAACATGTGCCGCTGGTCGAAAGCAACCCGGCTGAAGGCGTGCTGAACAACATCTTCGGCACCCTGAACATGGCACGGGCCGCGATGGAAAGCGGCACCGCGCATTTTGTGCTGGTGTCCACCGACAAAGCCGTGCGCCCCACCAACGTCATGGGCGCGACCAAACGCATGGCCGAGCTGGTGCTACAAGCGCTGGCGGCCAGCACGGCTGTGCGTTTTGCGCTGCCCGACGGCACGCAGAGCGACGAAGTGCCTAATCAAACCGTGTTTGCGATGGTGCGTTTTGGCAACGTGCTGGGCAGCAGCGGCAGCGTGGTGCCGCTGTTTCGCAAGCAACTGCTCGATGGCGGGCCGCTCACCGTCACCCACGCCGAGGTCACCCGCTATTTCATGACGATTCCCGAGGCGGCGCAGCTCGTGCTGCAGGCGGGCGCGATGGCTCACGGCGGCGATGTGTTTGTGCTGGATATGGGCAGCCCGGTCAAAATCGTCGATCTGGCCCGGCGCATGGCCCAGCTCTCGGGCCTCTCCCTGCGTGACGACGCCAATCCAGGCGGCGACATCGAGATCAAAATCACCGGCCTGCGCCCCGGCGAAAAGCTCTACGAAGAGCTGCTCATCGGCGACAACCCGGAAGGCACGGCGCACGAGCGCATCATGAAGGCCCGCGAGGATTTTGTGCCCTGGCCCGAACTGGTGCCCGTCTTGGTCCAGATGCGCCAGGCCGCCATAGCCAACGACGACGCGGTGATGAAAGCCATCCTGACCCGGCTGGTGCATGGCTATGGCCCGCAGTCCGCTGGTGCGCTCCCTGCCTAGGCTCGCAGCGCGTAAACCGCCGCGCCAATGCGGCACAATTTGCAGCTTCCTTCCTCCTGAGATGCGACACCCATGACTCACACCGCTTCCGATTCCGGCCAGTCCACCGTTGGCCCGCGTGACAAGGCCGACATTCTGGCCCAGGCGCTGCCCTACATCCGCCAGTTCCACGGCAAAACGATGGTCATCAAATACGGCGGCAACGCCATGACCGACCCGGCGCTGCAGGCCGCTTTTGCCGAAGACGTGGTGCTGCTCAAGCTCGTGGGCATCAACCCCATCGTCGTGCATGGCGGCGGCCCGCAAATTGACGAAGCGCTGAACAAAATCGGCAAAAAAGGCACCTTCATTCAAGGCATGCGCGTGACCGACGCCGAAACCATGAGCGTGGTCGAATGGGTGCTCGCGGGCGAGGTGCAGCAGGACATCGTCGGCCTGATCAACCACGCGGGCGGCAAGGCCGTCGGCCTGACCGGGCGCGACGGCGGCATGATCCGCGCCCGCAAAATGAAGCTGCTCGACCGCGACGACCCGACCAAAGAGCACGACATCGGCCAGGTCGGCGAAATCGAGTCCATCGACGCCAGCGTCGTCAAGGCGCTGCAGGACGACCAGTTCATTCCGGTGATCAGCCCGATTGGTTTTGGCGCGCATAACGAGAGCTACAACATCAACGCCGATCTAGTGGCCAGCAAGCTCGCCGAGGTACTCAAGGCCGAAAAGCTGCTGCTACTGACCAACATCAAAGGCGTGCTCGATAAGGCGGGCGAGTTGCTGACCGATTTGACCTCGCAGCGCATCGACGAGCTGGTGGCTGACGGCACCATCTCTGGCGGCATGCTGCCCAAGATTGCGGGCGCGATTGACGCGGCCAAATGCGGCGTCAACGCCGTCCACATCATCGACGGGCGCGTGCCGCATGTGCTGCTGCTGGAAATCCTGACCGCGCAGGCTTTCGGCACAATGATCCGCTCCCATTGAGCGGCGCCCTGCTGAAGGTTTGCTGTCTATCAAGTGGATACAAAATCTAAGCATGCTTTTGCGCGGCTGAGAGTGCGCTGATCCCGTTCTCTGGTGACAATGGGCT
>CAIYKK010000371.1 GCA_903926695.1 uncultured Burkholderiales bacterium | reverse complement strand
TTTATCGGGAACTGGCGTCACAGGGTCAACAGGCGTGGAAGGCGTGACAGGATTACCCGTCGGGCTTGAGCCGCCGCTGCCGCCCCCGCAGGCGGTGAGCGCAGCCAGGGCTGCCAAAGCGAGAATGGTTTTTACGTTCAGAGATTTCATGGTTTTCCCTTTGTGCCGTTTTTTCAAGTTTGTTAAGAATTTTTTGTTGTGTGACTTTGTGTGTTCACCGTTTTATTGTCCGTCGCCTGCGCGGTGATGGCGTGCCGGTGTCCGCACCGGGCAACAAAAAACCCGCTGTATTTGTGCAATACGCGGGTTTTTGAGCGGTGCGGCTTTGAGTCTGGTGCCGCCAACAGGAATCGAACCTGTATCTAGCGCTTAGGAGGCACTCGTTCTATCCATTGAACTATGGCGGCTTGTGTCAGCTTCTGGCGAAGCCCCCGAATTGTATGCGCTGGCGCTTTTCAGTCATACGGAATGGTGAAGATCAGGTCCACGGCGCTTTGCTGGCCCGCCTGGGCGCGCACGGTGAAGCGCCGCGACAGGTCATAAAACACATACAGCGTGCCCATCGCGCCCGACAGGCTGCGCTCGTAGGCGGCGTAAAAGTTGCGCGAAAAGCGCTTGCCCACCGTCACCGCGCCGCCCTCGGCGCTGTTCGAGCCGGAGCGGTACGACACCTCGTCCAGCCCCAGCGTGGAGGCCAGACCGCCGGAGGCGCCCGCCTTGCTGCCCAGCAGCGCCAGCGCCGCCTGCTGCAGCATGGCCGCTTCCGCCCCGTCCGAGCCCGAGGCCCGGCCCACGATCAGCCACGAGAGTTTTTCGCTGTCGGGCAGCTCAGGCTCGGCGTACAGCCGCACGCTGGGCAGCAGCGCGGTGCCGGTGATCTGCACGCCCACGCGCTGCGTCAGGTTGGGGCGTATCGCCAGAATGTCCAGCGCCGGGGTGTCGATGGGGCCGCTGAAACGCAGCACGCCGCGCTCCACATCAAGGCGCTGGCCGTAAGCCTGAAACTGGCCGCCGGAGGTGCGGATGGTGCCGTTCAGCCGGGGTTCGGCCAGCGAGGCGCCGCTGAGCGCCAGCGTGCCGCGCATCTGCATGTCCAGCCCCTTGCCTTTGACGTGAAAGTCGCGGCCCAGATCGAGCTGCACCGCCAGCTTGACCGGGCGCGGCGCCTTGTCGGCAGGCGCGGCGCTGGCCGGGGACGCCTGCAGCACGGTCTGGCCGACGGTGGTGCTCTCGGGGCTGCGCACGATCACGTCGTCGCCGAGTCGGGGCGTGCTTTCGTCGGGCAGGACGATGCGCGCCTGATCCACCGTGAGCTTGCCGGTGATGTCGGCCAGCTCGCCCTGCAGCTTGGCCTGCACGTCGCCGGAAACGGTCAATTGCCGGTCGCTGCGGATGCTGGCGCGCAGGTGCTCCAGCTTGGCGTCGAGCTTGGCCTGCATCTGGCCGTCGATCAAACCCGCTTCGCCTTGCGCGCTCAGGCTGCCGCCCGTGCCTTTGTCGCCCGCGCCCTGCAGCGAGAACTCGCTGATACGCATGCGCGTGCCGTCCAGACTGGCGCGCAGGCGGCCATTGCCGAACTCGATGCCATCGACCACCGAGCGCAGCGCCAGATCGTTGGCCTGCAGCGTGCCGCCCAGATTGGGCGCGGCGCGTGTGCCGCTGACAGCCACATCCACGCCCAGCGAGCCACGCAGCCGCCAGCCCGGCGGCGCCAGCAGCGACCACACGCCGATGCGCGGCAAATGGGCGCGCAACTGGCCGTT